>JAUQPP010000011.1 GCA_030550315.1 Thermotogota bacterium
CAAATTCTTTCAAAAGCTGAAGGTCTAAGCATTCAAGTGAACAAATAGCAAGACGAGCAGGAAACGCGGAAATTTTCAGGTCTGCTGGAATTATGGTACAATCATAAGTGCTGATGTAAACGGCACACTTGGAACATGGTCAAAAGTTACTTTCAAGCTTCCAAAGCCGAGTGGGAGTTTAGACCTTCGCCAGCCCGGTGTTGTTAAAGCCAGTAAACTAACGCACCGCACAAAAAATCCTCACGTTTCATTGGGGAGCGGAGGTTAAAAGTGAGATTCCGTTTTCTTCGCAAAGCTTTAGGAACATTCCATCAATTGTGCCGTTTGTTGCAACACTGGTGAATTTCTTTGGCACGCCGATCAAAAGCTTTCTAAGAGCATTTGTTGGGCTTATAAGATCTGTTTCAATGTGGTAAAACCCATCTTCTGCCTTTCCAATCACGGAAAATGTTGGTACAAGTTCAAGTGCAACGTTTATGAGAAGCCTCTCTTTTGAATCGTCTTTCAGCATCAGATGTTTTCTAAACACTATGTTTGCAATTTGCCATGCGGTCGTCAAATTTTCAGTACTTGGCTGTTCATCACATTGGATTGCATACCTCACTATTTTCTTTCCACTTAAAATTTCCGAAATTGTTTCCTCGTCTGCAAGTTCTTCGCATGCAATCGTTGTGAATGTTGCTTCACGTAGCTTTCGTGCAATATCTGCGTTTAGTTTTCTCACTACAATTACACTTCCCGAGATATCGCACAACCGTCCACCAGACTCGCGAATGTTTATCATTGAAGCAATATTTCTCGAGTTCAATCCAACGACAAGGTTCTTATCTATCGTGGTTAAAACGGCACCGATCGTTATTGGTAAAGCATCTTCATCGTGAACCGAGAGCTTGATGAACCGTTCGTCAACCGCCTCCAGTACCTCGTAATCTTTCTGAGGGTGTGCAAACCTTTCGAAGGTAAGATGTTCGTACTTTTCGGACGCGAACAGTTCGGAAAGCACACGATGGATTGTCGCATCATAGCGCATCGTATAGTAAAACGCTTTGAGTGCGAGCATTCTTCTATCATGAAGTGGTACGTCACCGCATGCGTCGATTAAATCTATGATCTTTTTATAGTCAGCAGGGTCACACACGACAACAACATTTCTGTGGTTCTTCGCAGCAGCTCTCAGCAACGCTACACCACCGATGTCAATGTTCTCGATAAGAATATCTTCATCCCTCGTTTGACGTTGAACCAAATCAAATGGATAAAGATTAACGATCACCATATCAATAGCTTCTATTGCGTTATCCTTGAGGTCTCTAACGTGCGATGAATCCTGCGTGTCTGCAAGAATACCTCCAAAAATTTTCGGATGGAGTGTCTTCACCCTACCTCCGAGTATTTCGGGGAATCCTGTTACATCGGACACTTGTTGGACAGGAATACCAGCATCGCTTAACGTTTTCGCCGTACCTCCCGTGCTTATAATCTCTATTCCACGTTCATGCAAAGCCTTAGCAAATTCCAAAAGACCATTCTTATCCGAAACACTGATAAGCGCACGTTTGATGTTCACACGAACACCCCCACACAATGTATTGTTGATTTTTCAGTTTAAATTCTTACCATTCTATTGGTCTACCGGTATAATCCAGAAAGACACCAGTTTGATTGAGATTCTTCACTACTCGTATAATTCCTTCCGCTGATTCTTCTGGTGTCAAGGGTGCGTTTGGTCCCCCCATGTCCGTCCTCACCCATCCAGGGTGGATAGAAACAACATAGTAATCCTTCAGTTTGTGAGCCAGGAGCTTTGTGACCATATTTAATGCAGCTTTTGATATGGAGTACGGATATGATGCGGTTCCACCAGTGTTCGTTATGCTACCAAGAATGCTTGAGATGTTCACGAGCTTCGCGCCCGGAACCAACTTGCCAAGTTTGTACAAAGACTGAACGAGAAAGTACGGTCCCATCGTGTTAACTTTGAAGGAAAGTATCATACCTTCCTCGGTAACCTCAGGAAACTTTTCTTCAATCAAGACGCCTGCGTTGTTGATAAGCACGTCGACCGTTCCTTCAACGTGGCTTGCAAACTCATCGATGGATACGGGGTTTGACATATCCACGGTGAGAATTTTGAGTTTCGGGTGCTCGAATGGCATCGACGTTCTGATGCCCACAGTTACGTCCTCTCCCATATCTAGGACTTTCTTCACTATTGCCAAGCCAATTCCTCTGTTTGCGCCGGTAACAACCCAATGCATCGAATCACCTCAAATCGTTAAAGTTGACATCCTTGTTTACTCTTCTCCACTCGTTTCGAGTTCTTCGAGAGACTTCAATTCTTCATCAAAATTCATATAGTTGGGATTTTCACCTTTGAGCTTTTCCAAATACTGACGAGCTCTGTTATAATCCTCAAGCGCTTTGTACATTTTGTAAAGATATTCGAGAGCTTTCTGTTTGATGTTTGGATTATGACTCGATGAAAGAGCTTCGAGCTCTGATAAGTTCTTCATGATGTACTGAAAGACGGAGAAAGTATCTCCGGAGGAGATGTATTTTTCCATAAGGATCGTCGATAATAAGACGTTGTAATCGAGCACAACGTTCTCGGAATCGTCAACTTCTCTTAATCTAGCAAGTAGTGGCCAAGATCTTACTCCGTTGTCGTAAAGGTATCTCAAGATGAGTTGGTAGTCCGATTTGTACGAATCAACAATTCCTGCCTCTTCAAGTGCCACCACAAGTCCACTTAATAACCATGGATCTTTGCTCACTATCTGTCCATTTGTGGCAATCACCAAGGGTTTGAACGTGTTGTAAAGTGCTGACAACTCTTTACTTTTAACTATTCCAAGCCATAGGTGGTAACTGTCCGTTGTCGCAATGCTTATCTTTAACTCGCCTATCTTGCGGTCAACATAAGCTTCCAGCAACTTCTTACTCAATTCTTCGCGAGCTTTGACGTATTTTTCAGACTCTTTGAAGAGCTCGAATGTCGACATGTCGTTATATTTTCTAATATTGAACACGAAGAAACCGTCATCTGTTGCGAAAAATCTCAAACTGCTCGGATGAGCTCCAAAAAGGATGTCGCGGTACATGGTACCAGTTTCGGATTTCTTAAGACCGTTATAAGAATTGGAGTCGACGGGTGAGCTTTCAGAAAGGGCCCTTTCGTAACCAAGTTCTTGCGCTTTTTTGTAAAAATCACGGGCTAGTTGCTCGTCCTCAAAATATGCATAATCGAGATCGACGTAAACCTCATCTTCCATCAGTTCATCCCTGTTTTCCTCGTAGTACTCTCTCATATCGGCATCAGTTACTTGCGAATACTTTTCAACAAACGCTTCGATATCCAAGTTTTCACGCTTTGCGAGAAATTTTCTAATACGTTCCTGGATTGCATCGCTCAAGATGTAAGCTCTGACGTATGGTTCGTCGAACACAGGGTCAAACGGTCCGTAAAAGCTCGAGTAAAATTCATAAATATCATCAACTTCGTTGAGAAGAATTTCCCCGTTCTCTATAACGGTCCCATCCATCATAATTCTTGCAACGACATTCTCCATCAGCACTTTAACTGGTATCAACTTTGTCTCGGCAATTGCTAGAATTGAAAAAATCAAAACCACGAGCAAAGTGAATAGTCTTTTACGCATAGCAATACACCTCCAGAGTTTTTTGAGCGATAACTAAATCCCCCGCAAGTTGCGGGGGATAGCGTTCAAAATCATTTTTGCCCGTTGCTTTTTGTTTCGGTGCTTTCACTATTTTCAACCGTCACTGTTGCGTCGTTAGTTGTAGATGTGGTTGGGGTACTTTCAGCCGATTCTTTGTTTTTAATCATGTCTTCAAGCTCTTTTTCTGCACTCTCGAAGTTTATCTTATAATCAGGCTTCAACGTTTTCAACTTCTCAAGATAACTTTTTGCAGTTTTTGGATCGTCGAGAAGTTTATTCATCTCGTAAAGCTTGTAGAGACAATCCGCTCTAATGTTGATGGACACATCGGTCGCTTCCGAAAGTTCACCGAAACCTTGGTATACTTCGAAGAGCTGGTTCATAACGTAATACGCTCCACCGACGGACAAATAAGGTTTTATGTCGTCGTAAAGCTTTGAGTAGTATTGGAAAGCTATGTCCTTCTTGGATGGATAATACTCTTTCATTCTACGGAGTATTTCACGCGAAGAACCCTTGATCTGATCGTATATTGAAAGCACAATCTTCTTCTCAAAGTTGCGTACATCCTCTTTCACATGTTCAAGTGTCTTGCTTGTACTTGCAAGAATCCTATCAGCCAAGACTAAAAATGCAGCTTTTTCTTCGTAAGAGATGTTCGGCTTTACTTCATCTTTCTCATCGAAAAATCTTTCGTAGAATTTCTTGTATACATCGACAAGCTTGTCTTCCTCGGTAATTAAGGCGAGGTACCATGCTTTGTAAACAGGATGGCTGATTTCAAAATCAACTTTGTTTTTCTGCTTCCACGTCTTGAAGTTGTCGGCAAACCTTTGGTTCCTGAATTCTTCGTACCATTCTGAGTAAGCAGAATTCTGCTTGAAAACTTCGTAAGTATCAGCCTTCTCAACTTTCAGAACATTGAAGGCATAGTACGTATCTTGATACGGAATCGATACGAGTGAGGATGTGGCTTCAAAGATCTCCTTTTCTATCTCCTCCGGGAACGTGCCTTTCTTTAATGTGTAATCCGTTGGTGTTAGCTTCAATTCACTGGCTGCGTCCGTAAACCCTTTTTCCATAGCCAGTTTGATGAAATCGTCGAAGTCTTCCTTATTGCTAAAGGTTACATACTTTACCTCAGCCTTTGTGTACTTTTCTACGATATCCTTCTTTTTCTTCTCGTACTCCTTTTTCAGTAATTCCTCTGTTATAGCTGCCACTCTGTCTTTTGCAGTTTCTAGCGTTAACCGCTCAATAATTTCTTGCCTTTTCACTTTTTCATACTTTGAAAGACTCCCGTACTGCGTCTTTACCTGTTGTAGCTTGTTTTGATCCTTTTTGACCTCGTCTATCTCTTTTTTCAATTCTTCTTCAACTTTTTTCTTGTCGACTGTTACTTTTTCAACTTCAGCGTAGTAACCAAGTAGTTTTTTGTTGATCTTATCGACAAGAATCAACGTTTTAACGTATGGTACTTCCACGGCTGTATCGAGTTGTGGATTCCCGTACATTGCAACGAGGTTCCCATAATACTCCTCTACCTCTTCCGGAAATATCCAATACTTCTCGTTTTTCACCGGCGTACCATCAAGGGTGATGTAGGCAAGCGATTCTTGAATACTTCTTTTAAGCGCCTTCCTTGCACCTGGTGAATAGTTCACTGCAAGCGCCCATAAGGCAATTCCAGCAACAAAAGCGATAGCAACAACCCATATGAAGACTTCTTGCCACTTGGTCATAAACTTCCTAACTTTACTCATGCCCTTTCTCTCCTTTCATCTGTAGGTATTTCCAAAGCTTCATTTTCGACTAAGTCCTCAATATCCACATCCCCCTCTGGACGTACCAACGGGAACGCAATTACGTCCCTGATGTTCGGGCTATCGGTTAGCAGCATCACAAGCCTGTCGATACCAATACCTAAGCCACCTGTTGGTGGCATTCCGTACTCAAGTGCCCTTACAAAATCCTTGTCAAGCATCTGCGCTTCCTCATCCCCAAGGTCACGTAGGCGAAGTTGGTTCATGAACCTCTCAAGCTGATCCACTGGGTCGTTCAGCTCACTAAATGCATTCGCCATCTCTCTGCCAAAGATGATAAGTTCGAATCTTTCCGTTACACGGGGATCTTCCCTATGCCGTTTCGCAAGTGGCGATATCTCAACGGGATGGTCAAGGAGAAACGTAGGCTGCACAACTTCGTTCTCAACAAGATCCCAGAGTTTTTCGATCATATGGCCCCTATCTTGGATATCTACCTCAACACCTTTGGATTTCAAGAAGTTTGCCATTTTCTCGTCACTATCCTCGAGTATATCGATACCGAGTCTTTCTTTTATGAAATCCCTCATCTTCACTCTACGCCATGGCCTTGTAAAATCTATCTCGTGACCCTGATAAGTAATTTTGAGGGTTCCAAAGAGCTTCTCAACAACGTAAGTAACAAGCTCCTCAGTCAGGTTCATCATATCCTCGTAGTCTGCATAGGCTTGGTAGAGCTCTATAGATGTGAACTCCGGATGGTGTTTGTACGAGATACCTTCGTTTCTGAATATCCTCCCAATCTCGTAAACTTTGTCGAAACCACCAACGATGAAACGTTTGAGATGGAGTTCGGTTGCTATGCGAAGATACATGTCGATGTCAAAGACGTTCAGGTGAGTAACGAAGGGCCTCGCCGAAGCTCCGCCAGTAAGATACTGCAAAATCGGCGTTTCGACTTCGTAGAACCCCTTTGCGTTAAGAAACTCACGGATGAGGCGAATGATTTCCGATCTTATCCTGAAGCGTTTAATTGTCTCGTCATTCGCGATCATATCAACGTAGCGTTGACGGTAAAGAATTTCTTTGTCCTTTATACCATGCCATTTTTCCGGCATTGGGCGCAAAGGCTTAACCAGTAGCTCAAACTTTTCTACAAGCACTGTAATTTCACCGGTGTTACTCTTGAACACCACACCTTCAATACCAACGATGTCGCCAACGGTGATGTGGTCCTTGAAAAACTCGAAGTTCTCCGTCTTATCTTTGCGAACGTAAGCCTGCACTCTACCGTAAGTATCTTTAAGATGGAAAAACGCACTCTTTCCGTGTTCTCTGAGTGACATAATACGTCCAGCGGTGGAAACTCTTTTATCGGTTACCTCACCATTCTGCAAGTATTGAAACTGTTCTTTAATATCCTGAGTGGTGTGTGTTTTATTGAATTTGTAGGGATAAGGATTAATTCCCGCTCTTCTCAATTCTTCGATTTCTCTAAGTCTTTCTTCTCTAAACTTTCTCAGCAAACATATCCCTCCAATCACTGACCAGTTATATCCACAACTTGATACTTAACTATACCCTTCGGAGCCTTTATCTTCACTGTCTGTCCTTTTTTTGCTCCATTTATACTCCTTCCTAGCGGTGATTCGACACTGATTTTGTTTGAGAATATATCAGCCTCTTGTGGATTGACCAGCTGAACTTTGAGCTCTTCCCCAGTATCAAGGTTCTTGAGAAGTACCCAGTCACCAAGATTGACGACGGAATAGTCGCTGTTTGCTTCGGAAATGATTTCTGCGTTCATAAGCATCTGCTCCAGTTCGTTGATCCTCGAGGCTATTCTTCCCTGCTCGTTTTTCGCTTCCTGGTATTCCGAGTTCTCGGAGAGGTCTCCGAGCTCACGCGCTGCTTTTATCCGCTCGGGGATTTCGAACATCAGCTGCCTTTTTAGTTCATCAAGTTCCTGTTTAAGCTTCTCGTAACCTTGCTTCGTGAGTTTCACTTTCTCCATAGTCGTAACCCCTCCTAACGTACAAAACAATTGTGCTCTTTAAGTTGAAATCATTCTTCTTCCCTGCGTTCGTTGTGCGAACCGAGGATATCCATCTCTCTAAGCTCCTTTATAACCTCTATAAACTGATCTATCTCACGAAAATCTTTGTAAACGGATGCGAACCTCACGTATGCGACTTGATCAACGTTTTTAATCTCTTCCATCACCAATTTTCCAATAAGCTCAGTGCTCACTTCAAGAGCTCCTGTTTTCTGGAGTTTCGATACTACGTTGTCAACTATCCGTTCAATATCCTCGGTTGTTACAGGCCGCTTTTCAAAGGCCTTCAAGAGACCGTTGAGTATTTTTCTTCTGTCAAATTTTTCGCGTCGACCATCTTTCTTTATCACGGTAATTGGCCCCGTCTCGTATCGTTCATAGGTCGTAAAACGCGCATGACAATTTGGACATTCCCTTCTTCTTCTGACAACACGTCCTTCGCTTAACTCGCGTGAATCGAGTACCCTGGTATCCTCAAATCCACAGAAGGGACATCGCATTGTTTCACCTCTTCAATTAGTCTTGATCCAACTGTAAAGCAACATTTTCCTGCGTACAGTCACAATTGTTGGATTTTCTTCTCGTTCTCACGCTTCCGAATTTGTTTAACAGTTCATCGATTGATTGAGAATCATCAAGAAAGTTATTCTCAAGATATTCTGCAAGTTGCATGAGCTTTCTCAACCTGGTGTACACCATCGTTTTCGAGAGCGGTGGATCAAATTGTTGCGCAAGCTCGGATAGCGGTAAATCGACGTATTCAAGCCGAGTGATAGCAACCTTTCTGAGCTCCTCAGGAAGTTGTTCTAAACCGATTTTTTCTTTAATAATGTTTATCATCGCTATTTGCCTTGCAGTGCTCTCGCCACTCCTCTTGGCGTTAGCAGAGATAAAGTTAAGACTCCTGTTTATATCGCATTTAATTTCTCTCGAACTAACAATCTTCTCAAAGTGAGCTGCTGATCTCTGTGCTCCCATAAGTTCAAGCAATTCTTGAATATCTTTTCCACGTTTCACAAAGTAACGGTGTGCGTAGTTTCCCATCTTTGTCACATTGCCGGAGATGCCCATGTACTCAGCTAACGTATGATCAAGATAGCGGAGTAACTCTTCATTTTGCGAAACTATTTCGAAATGGTAGTGCTTCGCGGGATCTGTCACCGAACCACACGAAACAAACAATCCCCTTAGGAATGCGCCAAGAAAGCCTATGTCATCTCCAAGAAACCTCGGAACCTCAATAACTGAGATCTCCAATTTTTCGAGAATGCTGAGAGGGACGAATATTTGAACTCTTTTGCGCTTCATTCTGTTTTTGAGCAGTGTCAAGCGTTTTTTGTCGATTCCGAGAAAATGAAGCAAGTTCATGACCCTTCTTGCCGCGGGTATAAACCCAACCTCAAGGGTAACGTAGGAGTCCAGATTACTTTTCACAATCAGTCCTCGACCTTTCAAATAACCAGCAAGCTCAGCTCCCGCTTCTTCGGAACTGAGCACCTCAACTTGACAAAGCTCACCCTTTACTTCCTCAGAAAACGTGTACCTCACTAAATCACCTCTAGATTTGATTGCTAGACAACGCTGACAATTTGGTGTTACGTGACGTGAGTCCTTCTCAATGCCAGGTTCATCACAGCCTGCGCAATCAAAAGAGGATCGTGGCGTATTCTGTAATCTTCGTCAAGTACTACGGTGGAAAATTGGCCGAGTACAATTTTATCATGAAAAACGTCAATTGTCACGGGTTCTGATCCCCGTTCTCGGTACTTTTCAAGAACTTTCCCATCATTCGGAGGGTAGGAGTGAATCACATAATCTACATTGCATCCCAAAAATTTTTCCACTTCCTCAACGTGCATCTTGAGTGTGTAGCCTGTTGTTTCCCCGGGTTGTGTCATAATGTTGGAAATGTAGATTTTTACGGCACTGGTTCGTGATAGCACCTCGTTCATGCCTTCTACCAAAAAATTCGCAATTATGCTCGTGTACAAGCTTCCAGGACCGAGTACAATAACATCCGCTTCTTCGATAGCTTCTTTAACAGCTGGGTTTATCATCAACGGCTGCTCCAACATGATATTTTTGATGGCCTTTCCCGTTTCTTTCCCGTACGCAACTATCCGTGTTTCTCCTTTCACAAGCATACCATCTTCAAAGATAGCCACAAGCCTGCCCATCTCGTTGGAAACAGGCAAAACACGTCCTTTGATTGCGAGTATATCAGAAATTTTGGCAATCGCTTCGGTAAAGCTTCCTGTTATTTTTGTGAGTGCGGCAAGTATTATGTTACCAACTGTGTGTCCCTTCAAACTACCATTTGTGAAGCGGTAGTTGAAGACTTGACTAAGTATGTTTTCATCATTTGCTAGTGCTACCAAATTGTTTCGTATATCACCTGGAGGAGGAACGCTCAACTCTTCGCGGAGAATTCCCGAACTTCCACCTTCATCTGTAACCGTGACAACTGCCGTTACTTCAACCGGAAAATTTTTCAAGCCGCGCAACAATGTAGATAAGCCTGTCCCTCCACCAATTGCCACTACTCTCATCCTAACGCCACGTCCCTGTGTTCCAAAGTTACAGAATATCCATTGCTTTTGAAAAACTCGGCTAATTTCTCGGCAAAATATACAGACCTGTGCTTGCCTCCCGTGCAACCTATGGCCACGGTTAATTCATTTCTACCTTCCAGTTCGTACCGCGAAGTTGCAAACTTCAGAATCATCTCAACACGGTTCAGATATTCGTTAACTCCTTCCACATTGTCTAAGAAATTCTTGACCTCCGGATCTCTACCATCCTTTTGACGCAACTCGGGGATGTAAAACGGGTTTGGGAAAAACCTAACGTCAAAAACAAAATCGGCATCAAGCGGGATGCCGTACTTGAACCCAAAACTGACAAGGTGTACAACAAAGTTCCTGGTGGTTCCCTGCCCAGATTTCGTAAGCAGTTTGGTGAGTTTCTCCCTCAGTTGGTGAGGATTCAGATGTGAGGTGTCGATTACAATATCGGCAATTTCCACGACATCTTTCATCAATTCAACTTCGAGATCTATCGCCTCGTTAATAGAACTCGTTTGCTTGGAGAGTGGATGGATACGGCGCGTGTGGGCAAATCTTTGGATTAGGACGTCCTTTTTAGCGGTTAGAAAAACGATCTTTGCAAACTTAAATCTTTCCTTGATTTCCTTTACAGCCGCTGTTACATCACCAAGTAAGTAACTTCTCACGTCCACTACGATCGCCAACTTTTCAACACTCTGGGATACCAAACTCGCAACCTGGTAGGCAACTTCAGGTGGTAGATTGTCTATGCAAAAGAAACCCAGATCCTCAAGCAGTCCCGCTGCCGTCGATTTGCCCGCTCCCGAATAACCTGTCAGTATCACAAGCTCTTTCAAAGTATATCACCTTCTGCTCAAGTTCGTGGATCTCCAGATGCTTTACTTGATAAGGATACTTGAAACCTATCTTTTTCAGCTTTCGCTCAAATTCTTCCGTAGAACCAGTCACATAAAATTCAACGAAATTTTTGCCAATCCCGACCAAGTGTGAAACTTCTCTAACTAGTTCATCGGCTGGATCAACAATTCTCACGCCTTCCATGACACGGGATATTATGTCTTTGAGGAATGGAAAATGCGTGCAACCAAGAATGAGTTCTTGAGGCTTGAACTTTCTGAATGGTTCAAGATAAAATTTCACAACGGCTTCCACCATGTGACCGTAGAACAAACCTTCCTCAACTAAGGACACGAAAAGTTGAGCAGGTCGTTGCATTACTTTTTTACCACGTTCCTCAAGTGCCTGTTTGTACAAGCCACTTTGGACAGTGGTGTGCGTTCCTATCACCCCGACACGTTCGTACTTGGAAGCGTTCACACCAGCCTGTATTATGCTGTGATAAGGTATCTTAAATGCAGACCTGTACTTTGCAAGCGTGGAATCTGAAGTATTGCAGGCCGCAAATATGCGCTCAACTTTTTTCTCCATCAGAAAACCAATGATTTCACGACTGAAAGTTTCTATCGTGTCGCGCGTCTTTGTACCATACGGAGCCCTGAAAGTGTCCGCAACGTAAACGTAGTGCGCCGGTATAGTTTCTATGAGCTTCTTCAAAACGGAGAGTCCGCCAATGCCAGAATCGAATAACCCAATTTTCATTTAGTTCCTTCACCTTCCAGCGCCCTAATCTTGATTCTTGTCTTTTCTAGTATTTCAGTAAGTCTCTTTTCGATGTAGTATTCATGCTCGAGCACATCACACAACATTAAAACTAGAAGCTCATCAAACGATACTTCATCGTAAAACGCTTTGTACGAGCTCTGTAGTTCCTTGAGCCTTCTGTAAACGTGATTTATTACCTCTTCGGGACTATCGGAAGCGAGCTCGTATTCGTGGCCAAAAATACTTATCTTAACCTTCTTCATGGTCGCTCACTTCCAATATGTTCATCAGGTCTTTAACCCTGATGATGAGTTTGTTTATAACTTCCTCGTTACTCCTGAGAAGACGTTCGAGTTCGGATTTTTCCTTTTCAAGTTCGCTAATCCGTTCAATCGCGCGGTTCAGTTCTTGCCAAAGTTTCTCGTTCTCACGCTTCAGCTCCGAGTAGCTCGTTATTAAACCTTCAATCAAACGCTCCAACTCGTCAACCTTGTCCACCATTATACCACGCCCCCCGTGTTTTACCAGTTTCCGAATACTATAAACTTTGTTACGTTTGAAATAACACTTATAAACGGGCGCATTATCATGGGAAAAATCCAAAGAATCAGCAAGCCAATCATGAACAGGATTCCGTAGAAGTTGAACTTCAGATACCACTCGTAATATTTGCTCGGAAGCAGCCCGAGCAATGCGCGACTACCATCAAGCGGGGGTAGTGGGAAAAGGGAAACAATAGCGTAGGTGAGACTCCACTTTGCCGCGTCATAAAAAACCTTAAAGTATTTTGTATTAAGCAACATTCGTGCAAGCACGCCATAGAGAAGGAACAGTGAAAAGCTTGACAAAATTCCGTAAAGCGAGTAGGTTACGAGCTCGCGTCTTTTACTTTTTGGATAATCGACAAAAGGAGCCCGCGTCCATCCAAAATCGAAGAAGGCAAAACTGAGGAATCCAACAGGATCAACGTACCTAATAGGATTGAGAACGCCCAAACTCAAGTAGAAGTTTTTAAGGGTGAATTTTGAGAAAACAGCCCTCAGAATCTCCCTGGGCCAACTCACCAGTATGTACGATACGAACCCAAGCAATAGGTTAATCAAAAAAGAAAACATACAGTTAATGTTCTCCCCTTCCCCAAATTCACGGTACACATTTATGTTCGTAATTCAGCTTTCTTTATTTTACCATATTCTTTAAGAAATTGTATCTGTTCTACTGACATGTTTTTCCACCAATATGGGAGGACTGTATTGTTCAAAAGCAAGGGATCTTCAAGCCCGGTGAGCACCCCTTTGTTTACAAGTTCAATCCAAATTTCTGTACCCACAATGGGTGTAAACTCATTAATCGAAAAGTCAATACCCGCACTCACGCATACATCGACGGCGTTCATAACATCTTCAACAGTTTGACCGGGTAGGTTCACCATTATATACGCACTCACTTCCTTGTGTGTGAATCCTGCGTTTCTAAGCATTTTCGCAGCACGAACCAAATCTTCATCTCTTATCTTGTCACCTGTGATGCGTTGCAACCTTCCAGCTGTCTCGTATCCCAGCTTTATGGTCTTGAAATTTGCTTCAAACAGCAAATCGGCAATCTCCTGAGTAAGTAGTCTTGCATGTATACCATTAGGTAGGTGGAATCGCAATTTCCTGTTGAGTCCCCTACAAATTATCTCGCGCAAGATGTGTTTGAAGTGATTCTCCGCATTTACTAATATTGCATCATCAAAGAAGACAATATCTTGTACGTTAAAAAGCTCGGAGAACTTTTCTATCTCTTCCAAGACCAACGCCACCGGTTTGAATTTCATTCGCTCCCAATTTCTGGGCGCAATACAGTACGTACACCTGTAAGGGCAACCAAGAGTTGTAAGTAAAACGACGTATCCAACTTTTTCGTAAAGCTCATAAGCTGGAGATAGTTGCGCAAACCAGTCAATATCGATCTCCGGAAGTCCCCATTCCAGGGTTCTATTCAGCAATTTGGGTAGGTATCTCAAATCAGTCTGGGTAAAAAGAATTGCACCACTTTTTTTCGCAACGGACGGCTGATTTCGGACGAAGAAACCACCGAAGAGCACCGGAACGTCTAGCTCGTCTTTAATAACCGATATTGTATCGAAGTAGCCAGGGTACCAGTAAGTAAGCGTTGAAGTAACGAAGACGGCATCCACTCCTTTTTCACGCTCGCGCTGAAGAAGTTTTCTGAAAAGTTCTTCCGGCATTCCGTAGCGCTTGTACTTACGTGGCATGAAGCTTAAAACTGGAGGTTTTGTAATCTCAATATGTGGAAACTTGCCGGTACCATAGAACTTATCCTTCGGAACCTTCACGCTAGCCTGTAATTCGGGATCGTAGCGGTTCATGAGATCTATAAGACTTACCTCAATCCCGAGCACTTTCAAAAAACTACCGACGTATAGGAGTCCAACAGGTTTCAACCAAAAATCATAGGCAGCAAAATCCTCGATCCACGGGTTAACGAGTAAAACCCTTTTTCTTTTCATAGAAATAGTACATCCCCCGCAACGTCAATTCTGGATCGATGATGCCGTCTACATGTTCGGCAACCAAGTTTGCCTGCCCACCAGTGTGAATAATGGTTGGCTTCGTTGCAAACTCGCTCGATATATTTTGGATCAGATACTTCACAGCACCCACGGTTGCATTGATCGTTCCAATTCTTATGTTTGAGTCCGTATCCTTACCCACAAAACCATCGTACGGTTTAATTTCCACTTGAGGAAGCTTCGCCGTACCGCGAAAAAGCGCGTGGATCATCATTTTAAAACCTGGCAAGATAGCGCCACCTTCGTATCGTCCTTCCCTTAGTACCTCCACAGTAATTGCGGTGCCGTAATCAACAACGATGCAGTTGGGCCCATAATCTTTGAATGCCGCGATCACATCACACACACGATCAGCACCAATCTCCCTCGGATAGTTAACGGCCCACTCGATATGGTCGTAGTCTTCCGCCTTGACAAAATAAACTTCCCCTGAACCATACTTGACCGCGAAGTATTCGAAAATAACGTTAACCGACGGTACAACTGAAGAGACGACTATAGGCTTTGCAATTACTGTCTCACCAAAAAGTGTCTTTAGGAAAACCATTAACTCGTCCTCTGTTTCATAGCGATGCGTTGAAATGCGAAACTTGTTGAATTTTTTACCATCGGCAGTCAGTGCCACTGTAGTGTGCGTGTTTCCAACGTCAAAAAGTAATACCTCGGCCATGGTTTTCCCTCCTAAAATTATCTGTTCTCCTGCTTATTATATCATGAAAACATCGAACGTACGTGGTATAATGAACATCGAGAACCAGAACAAAGACTTATTGCTAGGGGGCAAATAAATGAAGATCGAGCAATTTCAAGTTTTAAAGACTTCAGGATTGTTTCAAACGAACTCTTACGTGTTCAAATCCACCGATAAGTGGTTCGTGGTTGATCCAGGGAGTGGAATATTTGGTCCACTAATGGGACTGGTGCCCGTAGACACCATTTTGCAGGTACTCCTCACACATGCACATTACGATCATATAGCTGGCCTTGTAGAACTTGCAAGGAATTGGAAAATCCAACTTTTTGTCTCCAGTGAAGACGCACCGTTGCTCAAAGACCCAGAACTGAACTTCTCACGTCAACTCGGTAATCCTTTGGTCATTGATTATGAATGGTTGGATATCGATGAACATTTTGAAACTGTAGCCGCTCCCGGACATACTCCAGGTTCGAGGGTAATTATTTTTGACGGGCACGTGTTTACCGGTGATGTGGTATTCTCAAACACGATAGGCCGTTGGGATTTGTGCCCGCTACATAACGCAAAGTGGCTAATGAACGAAACAATAAGAAAATTGACCAAACTCTTTAACAGTTTACCAAACGACTGGTTAGTATTACCTGGTCACGGTAAGATTGTGACTGTGTCGGAACTCTTCACGTTAAACCCATTCTTTAAGAGATAGCAGCTACGTTATTAGGAGGTGCATGGTTACGAAGCTCGTGGATGTTCTACTCCTTCCCGACATGCAACCGAATTTTGGTTTGATGTACGACTGCACTGCGGTCGTAGATGTCCTTAGAGCCTCAACAACAATAATAACGGCCATTGCAAATGGTGCGGTCGAGGTAATACCAGTTAAATCTATAGAGGAAGCGCTTGAACATCGAGCAAAAGGTTATCTTGTATGCGGAGAACGCGGGGGCCTTAAACCTCAAGGATTTGACCTCGGAAATTCTCCGCTCGAGTACACAAAAGAACGAATACTAGGAAAAAAGATATGTATAACCACCTCGAACGGAACAAGAGCACTTCTGAAAGCACATACCCTTTCCCGGCACGTTTATATCGGAGGGTTTGTTAACCTTTCTGCGTTGGTGGAAAAACTCGCTGAGTTCGAAAAGATACTAATTTTATGCTCGGGGAATGAAGGACGCGTATCCTTCGAAGACAGTCTGCTAGCGGGCGCTATAGTAAGTAGGATTGCGAGCAATTATAAAACCGAGGTGAGAGCAGAAAACGTCTTTTTGAGCGACTCAGCGTTGATTGTCGAAAAACTCTGGGAAAAATTCGGTTTTCCCAACCTTATCGGAACTCATGCAAGGAAACTAATTGAACTCGGTTTTACAGCAGACGTCGAATTTGCTAAGAGAGTGGATTATTACCCAGTCGTCCCCGAGTACTCAGAGGGAATTGTTAGAGGAATTTTTTCGAATACCCTACGATAAAAGTTACTTTTATTTCCGGAAAACGGTAACTACGTACGCCGTTCCGAGCCAAAGCTGAATTACAGCGGTTATCTGACCGTTGGTGATCCTGATGCGACCGTTTCTTTGAAAAAGTGCTTTGGAATGCTTTGATTCCAGCAAACCAACAAGTTCTTCAACGGTTATACCTCGTTCAATCATGCGCTGAAAGGTATGAGGCACCAACAGCACCGTCCTTCCAAGCAATTCTACGTAAATCTCTCCACTATCATCGCTCCTTAAATCCATCCAAGGAGTTTCCTCCTCATCAGTGTTCCTTCTCTGAGTTTTTACGAACACGTCCAAAAACGAGGCGTTCGAAAAACCGCAAGATTTTCGTTGATAAGAACTCTCTCTTCAAATCGAGAGGTTCCACCTTTATTGTGTAGGCCCCGAGTAAGTTTCCAAAGAGTACGTCCGTGAAGAGTTGGTCACCAACAACAACAACCTTATCCTTCTCCCGCAAAAAATTTCTTAATTTTAGTTTCACCTTCCAGGTAAGTGGTTTCATCGCACGCCAAATTGCAGGAATTTCGTAGTTTAGTTTTCGGGATCTACCGTTCGAGACGATAAATATCATCGCTCCTCTGGATTTTAAGAGTTCAAATAATTGCACAATATCTTTCGGTATCTCTGAAGATTTCCAAAAACTTATCGTATTATCAAAATCAAATAAAAAAACGCTCTTGCCTTTTTGCAAGAGGCTTTCGAAGTCAATATCAGTTACCTTGCACACACTGAGATGTACCTTCAAATTCATCCCTCCAAGAAAGACATGAGCGAAGTACTGAGCCGACTTCGAACTATTTTCTTAACTTTTTGCACTGTATTATCAACCTTTTTGAAATTTACACCAACCCTTTCTTGGATCTCTCGATAGCTGAACCCGTCGAGCCATAGCTGGAATATCTCGATTTCTTCATCTTTAAGCGCGCCAATTACTTCTTCGTACACAACGCTAAGTATAGCTTGTTTAACCACGTTCTTGTCCGTGCTCATGTCCGGAAGGAAATATTCAATTTGCTCGTCTTCGTCATCGGTGAATATTGAATCGATACTGGTCGAATCTGAAAGCATTTTGTTTTTCTTTCTATTTTGGTAGGTTATGAAGGTCTTTATTTCCGATTCTATACTCCGCCAGGCAAAAGTAGAAAACGAACTTTTTCCAGGTTCAAAATAGAATATCGCCTTTATCAGGCCTATCAAACCATTCTGAACTATATCGTCAAACTCAGCCCACGGTGCGTAAAATTGTGATGCAATTCTTACCACCATCGGGTGAAATTTTTCAACAATCAAATCTATCGCTTCGGTTAACCCACTTTGCGCAAGTTCCACCAACTTTTCGATAGGTTTCCCCCTGAGAGCGTATTTTATCATCTAAATTGTCTCCTTCACTTTACGATATGAACTTTGCCAATATTCCAATATCCTGGACGATGAGATGTGGTTTAACAGGACCATGGAGCCCGTCTTCCGCTGTTGCTTCACCGGTGAGGACCAGGACCGTAAACGTACCGCTCCTTATCCCAGCCAGTATATCCGTGTATATTCTATCTCCCACGACACAGGTTTCATTTGGTGAAAGGGCGTGGCGGCGGATTATCATATCGATAAGCTTTGGTTCCGGTTTACCAAAAACTATGTTCGGGTAAACTCCGGACGCCTTCCTGATAACTGAGGCGATAGCACCCGCGTCTGGAAGAGGTCCATCGATAGAAGGGCAGTTTAAATCCGGATTGGTAACCACGAAAAGTGCCCCTCTGGAGACGAATATCGTAGCTTTCTTGATTTTCTCGTAAGTTAACGTCAGATCAAACGTCACAACCACAATCTCGGGCTCATCCTCCACCAAAATATGTCCAACTCGCCTGAATTCATCTTTGATTTCTTCAGTTCCAACCACGTAAACACGCTTCGGCCCGAATTCCTCAAACAAGTACTCCGCTGTAGCGATGCCGGCGGTAACTATTTGTTCGCGTGTAAGTTCAAAACCAAGTTCGCGAAATTCCTCCAAGTAGCTGTTAATACTCCTGTTAGAGTTGTTAGTAAGAAAAACGAGCTTTCTACCCGTCTTCAAAAGCGTTTCGTAGAAAAGTTTTGAACCGTTGAACGGTTTACCACTCAGATAGAAAGTACCGTCTATATCGAGTATGAAGAGTTTGCATCTATTTATCCATTCCAAGCTTCCCTTCATCACCTCTATCACGGATGTTTCAGTGTACGTGGTGTTTCTCATAACTTACACCTCTCTGTTCATTTTATCAGGCCCTTCCAACGTATTCATTTTTAGTGCGATCTCCAGCAATTCCTTCAACCTTCTGGGGTCGGTTAGGTAAAGATAACCAACCAACGCCTCAAAACCCGTGCTTTGGATGTATTGTAAATCGCCACCGTGCCGTCGTGCTCCCTTGCTATTCATTCCCCTTCTAACTACGCTACGTTCTTTCTCGTCCAAGAGTGGCTCGATCAAGCTAAGAAGCTTACTCTGACCATCCCTTGAGACCAAGCGACTCGCTCCTTGATGCAGGCGTTCAACCTTTGTGTCCTTAAGGAGAAACAGTTTTGCGTAAAGGTTGAAAACCGCATCACCAACGTAAGCAAGAACATCTATGGAAACTTCATCCGGATTCACAGAGGTTTCTGGAAATAAGTTGGTTGGTGAAACTTTGTTTTCAAGGAGGGACAACCTACCATCTCCCGCCTATATATAACTTTTACATGCTAAGGAATCCTTTGTAATTATACCATAGCACCGATTTTTATGATAGAATTTTCCTGTGCTTAGTCTCACGACAGTGCATCAGTAAATGGAGGTGTTGTTAAGTTGTTCATATCGTTCGAAGGACTTGATGGTTGTGGTAAGAGTACCCAAATAGAATTGCTCGCTTCGTATTTCGAAAAGTGCGGGATTGAGTACATAAAAGTCAGGGAACCTGGCGGAACAGCATTCGGTGAGGAAATCCGCAAGTTACTGCTCCATAAGGAAATGTGCGCAAGGAGTGAGTTGCTACTATTCCTCGCTTCGAGGGCTCAACTGGTGGAGGAGGTTATAAAACCAGCACTGAAGCGGGGGATAATCGTCATCGCTGACCGATTTGCCCACTCAAGTAACGCTTATCAAGGCTGCGGACGAGGACTGGGTTACGAATGGGTCAGAATGTTGAACGACTTTGCTACGGATAAAGTTTACCCTGACATCGTTTTCTTTCTAGACATACCTGAGGGTGTCGTGCTTGAAAGGTTGAGAGGAGAGAAAGATAGGTTCGAGAAGGAAGATATCCAGTTTTGGACGAACGTTCGGAGATGTTACCATAGGATGGCGGAGGAGGAACCGGAGAGGTTCGTGTTGATAGACGGCACAGAAGATGTTGGAAAAATTCACGAAAAAATCGTCAGCATCGTTCAATCTAAAATACCCGAAAAGAATGATTGAACGACGTTCACACCATACTCATGTACTTCTCAATGATATCCTTGACAAACTCCATCATGCTTTCAACCATCCAACCGAAGAGAAAAAGAAGCGTTATAAACACCACTATTATCCTCGGCGCAAAGGTAAGTGTTTGCTCGTGTATCTGCGTAGCTGCCTGGAATATGCTAATGAGTACACCAACAATAAGGCTTACCAGGAGCGGTGGGAGTATGAGTGTAAGCAATAGCTTTATGGCATGTTGCATGACATCTATGAACACTTCAAGAGTCATTCCAACCCCTCCACAGAAAGTTATAGTGCTTTCAGCTACTGTGCAAAACTTTTGACCAAACTCACGATAACCGATTCCCAGCCGTTTGATAGGACGAAAATCAGTACCTTGAAAGGCAGCGAAACAAGAACAGGCGGAATCATAATCATTCCGAGCGACAAAAGGATACTGGCCACGACCATATCTATGACGATAAACGGGATGTAGAGAAGTATGCCCATTTTAAAACCTACCTCTATCTCGCCCAACACAAAAGCGGAAATCAAAATACTGTCGGGCGCCTTTTCTACCGACTCCACTTTTTGTTTCAAAGCGTTGGCAAGCACAAAGACATTATCCTCGTTGTGATGTGTAACAAGTTCTGCAACCATGAATTTCCGGATACTTTTCATCGTTCTATCGAAGAACTCCTCGTAAGTTATTTTTCCGTCCACGTACGGCTGAATAGCATTTTGGTTTATTTCGTTCCAAGTTGGCTGCATAATAAAGAACGTTAAGATCAGAGCCAAGCCGATTAGAACTTGATTCGGGGGTACCTGCCTTGTACCGAGTGCGTTTCTGATGAACGAAAATACGATGATAATACGTGTAAATGAGGTAAAGAGAATCAAGATGCTTGGAGCGAGTGTTAGTACCGTGAGAACTAAAAGTATCTCCAAGGTCGCGACAAGGTCCCTGGGACGTTGGGTAGGAGTTACCTGTATACTTATACCCGGAAGGGGAACCTCGTCTTGTGCAAAAACAAGGTTAGAGAGAGAAAAGAGTAGAAACACAAAGATGATGAGTAGTCTGACTTCATTTTTCACTTCTTACCACCTACGTATTTACTTAGCAAAGATTTAAAATCATCCGGTGTTTCAAGCTCACCTTCGTCGATCGTATCGAGTTTTTTAACCACTTCGGCGTGCGTTGGTGAAACGAGAATAACATAGTATTCTTTCAAAATCCTGACTAGCACTAACGAAACGTTACGATCCACGTACACGCGGCTCACAACTTTAGCAAAACGCCCCCCAAGCGTGTTGGGGAGCTTTTTTCTCAGAAACCAGTATGTTGCAATGAGAAGTACACTAACAAGTAGTAAACCTATAAAAAACGAAACAATCTGTCCTATGGTTCCCAGACTCCTATTTCAAATCCTCATTTTTTTCATTTGGCCGTTACCTTCTGTACAGCCTCAATAACCCTTGAAGCTTGGAACGGCTTGACGATGAAGTCCTTAGCACCAGCTTGAATAGCTTCAATAACCATCGCTTGCTGTCCCATAGCACTACAAACGATTATTGTAGCGTTTGGATCGATTTTCTTAATTTCCTTTATGGCATCGATACCGTTCATCTCCGGCATCGTGATATCCATAGTAACAACATCGGGCTTCAATTCCTTGTATTTTTCAACCGCCTCAAGACCGTTTGCAGCTTCACCAACAACCTCGTGACCCGCTTTCGTCAGTATGTCCTTCAGCATCATCCGCATGAATGCCGCATCGTCAACAACTAAAACTCTTGCCATCTCATGCCACCTCCGAACCTATGATTTCCTTGAGCATTTCCTCCAGATTCAAATAAACGATGAGTCTGCTACCTTTTTTAATCAATCCCTTTGATTTTCGGCCGTAGGTGTTCATTTTACCAAGATTCGTTTCAAGTTCCTGTTCGTTTGTTCTCAGAACCCCAACTACCTCGTCGACCATTAATCCAAACTCAACATCCTCAACCTTCACAATTATAATCTTGCGGTACTCTTTCTGTTCCAGACCTGTTAGGAGAGTCGGAAGGCTTATCACTGGAACTATCTTCCCCCTTAGATTTATAACTCCTTCAATAACTCTTCGCGCACGCGGTACAGGTGTTATCTCAACTTTTTCGATAACCATTTCAACATATTCCACATCTATGGCCATCTCTTGGTTGAGCGCCTTAAAAACTAGTACTTCAAATTCCCTTACCTGCTCCATAGGATTCACCTCACACTCTCGATAATGTTGGTCACGTCGAGGATGAGAGCGATGCTTCCGTCACCAAGTGTGGCTCCACCGCTGAATATCTTGACGTCGCTAAAGACTTTTCCGAGGGATTTGATGACAATATCTTCTTGCCCAATCAACGTGTCAACAGCTAAACCATATTTCCTGGTACCGTATCTTACCACTACAACGTTCATTTCAGCAGGTGTCTTCTCATGCTCCATGCCAAATATCTCCCAGAGCTTTATTAATGGTATAACCTCACCACGGATAACTATAACTTCCTCGTTCTGAACAACCTTTATCTCCTCTGCGGTGATTATTAAAGTACTATCGATAATGGATATGGGGATCGCGTAAACGAAGTTGTTGACTTTCACAAGCAACGCCTGAATAATAGCCAAGGTCAACGGCAATCGAATGGTAACTTTCGTACCTTTCCCCAATTTACTCTCAATGGATACCGTTCCGTTTAGCGATTCTATCGTATTCTTCACAACATCCATTCCGACTCCGCGACCAGAGAGCTCGCTAACCTGTTCTTTGGTAGAAAAACCTGGTAAGAAAATGAAATCAAAAATTCTCTCATCGGGAAGTCCCTGAGCTTTCTCTTCCGTAATCAGGCCCTTTTCAATCGCTTTCCTTAGGATTTTCTCACGGTCCATTCCCCTACCGTCGTCTTCAACTTCTATCACGACGTTGTTACCTTCGTGACGTGCTGAAAGTTTCACGGTGCCGATGGGAGGTTTTCCAAGAGCAATTCTTTCCTCTTTCGTTTCAATTCCGTGATCGATTGCGTTGCGTATTAGGTGAACGAGAGGATCACCAATAACCTCGACAAAAGTTCTGTCAAGCTCCGTTTCCTCACCCTCCATCACGAAATTAATCTCTTTACCGAGATTCCTCGCAAGATCCCTGACCATCCTCGGGAACCTGTTAAACACAAATTCAATGGGTACCATCCTCACCTTCATCACAACATTCTGAAGGTCCAAGGTGATTCTGCTCAACTGCGCAAGTGATTCGTCAACCTCTTTGATGTTGTACTTTTTCAAAATATCCACAATGCGACTACGTGCTATGACGAGTTCTCCCATCAAGTTCATCAGATTATCCAATTTCTCGATGTCTACGCGAACAGTCTGAGTAATTTTCGAGCGCTTCTCTTCCGTTTTTTTAACCTGTTGTTGCGCTGATTCTTCCTCTTTTTCTTCTTTTCTTGCTTCCGCTTCTACACTCACGCTTTTCACATGGACACTTTTTATCTCCGAAATACCCATGATTTTTTCGTAGATCTTCTCAGCTGGCACGTTCCCTATACCTATGAGTTCAACTGTCAAATCAAACTTTTCATTCTCTATATCCTCGACAGATGGAACAGTTTTAACAACTTCCACACCTATTTCCTCAAGGGTGTGGAAGACCATGTACATCCTCGCGGATTTTAACTGCGTCCCTTCTTGGAGGTTTACAACAATGTGATAAGCAGGTACGTTTCGCTTTTTAGCCTCAAGAAGTACGTCTTTTAGTACTTCCTCAGCGAAATTGTCTGGTAAGAGCTGCGAAGCAGTGCCTTGTACTGTGGTCGATGTTTGCCCAGCTCGGGGTTGCTCCACTTCCTTTTCTTTTATTACCTGCGAACTTACCTTTTCACCGGTTGCGATCCTCTCGAAGATCTCGGTTAGTCCACGCACGTCCTCGGTTATTTCATCGTTTCCAACGTTAACGATGTTCTGCAGCATCTTCTCTATCAAATCAAGACCTGCGAACAGAAAGTCGAGTTCGTTGCTGGTTATCCTCACTTTTGCCGACCGAACGGCGTCCAAGTAATTCTCCATTCTATGGCAAAGTTTTGCCAAGTTTTCGAACCCCATCGTTCCAGCCATACCTTTCAAGGTGTGGAGAGCTCTGAACGCCTTATTGACTTGTTCCATATCCGAAGTATTCTTTTCAAGCTCAAGTAGAGACTCATTCAACAACTGAATGTACTCCTTCGATTCGTCTATAAAGACCCCTAAGTATTCACCAAAATCACCCATGGGCGTCCCTCCTTTCAGGATAACACGATCCTGTAGTACGTAAAAAAGTCAGCGTTGTAGCTCCAGAATATGAGTTTTGAGCTGAGCGAGAATCCAACGGTCGATTTTATAAGATCTCCCAGGTCTATAAATACCTTGAATTCGTAGTTCGTGACTTTTGCAAATTCGTTAAATACGGGAAAATCCTTCAATTTTTTTCTCGTACGTTCCAGCTGAAGGTATCGCTCCTTGTTCACAAGACTTATAAAAAGCCTTCCCGAATACTTGAATATATGAAGTTGAGTAGTTCCCAGTTGGAGGTACCACTCCTGCCTTTGCGCGTCTCCTCTGGCACCAATTCTGGAAAGTTGCAGTTCCATGTCTTTACCCGAAAAGTTTTCAAAAATGAAAAGGAACTCACCAGTTTCTATTCTTCCAGAGGTGTACACATTCGTTGATTGGGCCGTAAAATATTCAAAAAGTGAAATAAGTCTCGCAAGTTCACCTTCAGTACCTTTAAACCAGCTTTTTATAGAAGATACAACGTTTTCACTGTTCTGCGAATTGATAACCATGTAGTAGTTCCATGCGTGTGGCAGTTCAAGAACAAAATCATTTGTCTTTTTACTTGTCAGTTTTGTTTTGTTTTTCTGTTCGATAGTGAAGTTGAAGGCTCCGGCAGAGACCGTTGAGTAAAAGAGAATCTGTTCTGCATTTTCCCACTTCACAACGCCTGCACCTGGCAGTTCCAACTTCAACGCACTGGGCTTCGCGTAACCACTTACCAAAAATGTACCACTCCGCAGCCTTTCAAAGTCTCTAACAGTTTTTGCAAGCTGCATTTCGGGGGTTGAGTATGTTTTAAGCGCAAGTTCGAGTGCTTGCTTACTCCCTGCAACGACGAGATATTTCCCCAATGTCCCGCAAAAAAGAGAATCACCGAGAATATAGTTCGCTCCCACCTGTTTGTAACTGAGCGAGAGTAGATATGACAGAGCCCTCGGTAACCTTTGCGGATTTTTGGTTTCAAAGACCACAATTGCATTCGATGCCAAAGTTTTAAGCAGTTCGAAATAATAATTTAGATCAAAGGCCACAAATTCCATAAGATTCACGTCGAGTCCTTTTGAAGCGAAAAGAATGTCGTTCGAAATTGCGTCTGATACAACCTCAGGATCGATTCCTGTCCTGTATTTCATATCTTCAAGGAGTCTGAGAAACGCATCTTCAAAACCCAGTCCCTTTCTGTCAAGTACAAACCTAAAAAAGGTCACTTTTTTTAACTCGGGATACCAGGTAACGCCCTTGGAGAATCGGAGAACAAAATCGTAGTCTTTGTGAACGAAGCTGAATATATCTGAATTGGCTAGTCCCACAAAAGCATGTATTAAAAGTAATGTTAAAGCAAAAACCTTCAGTCTTTTTAAAATCTGGTTCATCCATTATCCTCCCAGGCTCTTTCTACAACTGTTATTATATCATCCTCAGTAATTTCATTGCAAATATTTTTTTCTTCAGCCTTACTCAAGACCGCAAAGAACTCGATATTTCCCTCCACGCCCTTTATCTTAGAGAATGTGAGATACTTACAACGAAAACCCGCCGATTGATAAGCGGAAAGCACATTCCTTATTGCTTCAAAGTGCATCAATTTGTTGCGCACAACTCCTTTGTGACCATGAGAGATTTCAAATTGTGGTTTTATGAGGATTATAAGATTCGTCTTTTCCGAAGATATAGCCTTTAAACTGTGCACCAACTTCGTTACTGATATAAATGACACGTCAACACTAATATAATCCAGTTCGTCTTCGAATAAGCTTGGAACCAGGTCCTTTGCATTCGCCCTAATTTGAATCACTCGTGGATCTGCTCTCAACTTTTCATGTAACTGTTCTATGTTGACGTCAACGGAGTACACCTTTGAAACACCGTGCTGGAGGAAAAAATCAACGAATCCTCCTGTCGACGACCCAATATCGCAAACAACGGTTCCAAACAGTTCGAGTTGAATTTCTTCAAAAAGTCCTTCAAGCTTGTAACCAGCTCTACTGACGTATTTAAGATTCTTAGCCACTTCGATTGCATCGTTCCCTGTGACTTTTTTTGAAGGTTTGGTACAAATCGTCCCGTTGAGCTTAACACATCCGCTTTCAATCAACCATTGCGCCTTCGTTCTTGATTCGGCAAAACCTCGCTCTACTAACAAGAGATCGAGCCTCACTGATTTCCGAGGTCGTAAATCCAAGTTCCCACATCCGTCAATAGATAGATTTTGTTCGATTTGACAAAGAAGAGAAAAATCTCCGTTCCTACAAAGATATCTTGAAAGAAATACCCAATCTTTGTTTTCACTACACCCATCACACTCGGATAGACTGGTGAATAAAAGATATAGCTAGCCGACTTGGTTAATTCCGCGGGGGTTAAAACGGACTTATTCTTGAAAGATTTATCGAACAAAAGGGCCTTACTCTCCGTTTCAAGTACTACTCCTGAATCAGTAACCCTCAATCTTCTGAAATCGGGAACATGATCGTTGTACAAAAGCCTTCTAGTCTTTAGGTCAAATGCATAAAAATTACTTGCTACGTCAACGATGACAAGCACCCCATCGTAAACCAAAAAATCAACCGGAGTTTGTGAAACCTTCATTCTCCACGAGAGCGACGTATCGGAAATACTTCCATCTGCAAATAAAACGATGCCATCCCATATCCCAAGAAGTCTTACGTTCTGCCATACTACTTTCCTTCCTTCAGTTACCCGATCAATGTACAGCTGCCTTGTTGAAGTTTTGAAGACGGGAAATCCGTAGACGGATTCTAATATGTTGTCGTGCGTCTTTTCTGTGGTTAGTTCGTAAAATTCTCCTGAATAAGTTACCAGGCCACCGATGTAATCAACCTTATCCGATTTAAAAAACGGAAGTCCGTATCCTGAGATAATCTTTGGCTGTCTATCCTTGCCAATGAAAAACGTATCTGGTAATCCTCTCAGAAGTTCCTTGGTAACATTTTCAGTACTCTCCGGTGTTTCAAATGTTAGCAGGCCAAAACTTGAATCGTATCCACTACGTCTTAAAAGCTCAGCTAACAGGGTTGAAAGGTTTTCTAAATTTAAGTGTTCAATCGGCAACGAATATAGAACCTTTTCGTCATTTGTGAGCGTCCAAAAGTCAATCAACGAATTATCTAAAGATACGCGAACATTAATTTGGATAACTACACCGTCTTTGAGGATACTTTCATTAAAAGGTTCGAGAAATTCCCGGTGTAGAACATACTCCTCCAGCGGCAGGTATCCCAGACTTGCAAGGGCGCGTTTAAGTGCGTAGCTTAAATCGTAGAAGATATTTTCATCGTAGTATTTTAATGTAACAAATGGCATATCGTACCATCTTTCCAAAATTATCGGCAACAGTTCTATGGTTCCGGAATACCCTTCTTCCAGAAAAAATTGCTGAGAAGCAGGATTCATGCTCAGAACAACACACGATACAAAAACAATCCATGCGGCGGTGCTAGTCCTGCCGATTCCGAGCGGTCTTTCGATAACAATACCTCCCTGATCCTCTCTGGTGGCCATTGATGCGTACCAACCTTTACAAGATTTGCGACGATACTTCTCACCATTCCGCGTAGGAAGGATATACCTTCAACCCTCACAAGAATTATTTCGCGCCTAAGTTTTATGACCCTAAGATTATGAATAGTTTTTACGGTATTTTCTTTCTCCTCATCCTTTTTGCTGAAAGCAACAAAATCGTGTGTTCCGATAAGATACCTTGCCCCTTCTCTCATTGCTTCGATGTCTATTTCATACGGGAACCACCAAGAATACTTTCTAAAGAACAAATTTTTGAGTTTTCCGTTGAATATGTAATAATGATATATCCTTTTTTTCGCCTCGTACCGTGGGTTAAACTTCTCGTGCGGAAACCATACCCTCTTAACATAAATATCGCTTGGCAAATTGGCGTTTAGTGCGTTACGGATATCGTTTTCAGAAAGCCTCGGATTGGGGCAATCAAATGCAACAACCTGACCACACGCATGAACTCCAGTGTCCGTTCTTCCAGCCGCAACTGTTGAAATTTTTGTTTTGAAAATCCTCTCAAGCGCCTTTTCCAGTTCCCCCTGAACGGTTCGAACCGAAGGTTGAATTTGATAGCCAAAAAAGTCTGTACCGTCGTAAGCGAATTCGATCGCAACCCTTTTAAACACCGATGGCCCTACCTCCTCCGGATTTCTTCACGGTTCTGAGTGCCACCTTTAATTTCTCGACCAACTCTTCAACTGTCGAACCATCGGACGGGAACTTTGCAACACTCGAACTCAAACTGACAGCAAACCCGCGGGCTTTCAATTCGCTCATAACCCTCTCAGCCAATAGAAGCCCGTCAGTTTTGCTATTACTGTGCAAACACACTAGAAATTCATCCCCAGAGAAAGTGTAGAAACCCAGATTTTCAAGGACCTCGGATAAAAATTTCTCAGTAGTTGAAATCAATTCATCACCCAATTTGAAACCATTCCTCAAGTTGTATTCTTCGAAATCATCAATGTCCATCAGAATAAGAACAAAACTCTTTTCCTGACTTATGAGCTTCGACACATCCTCCCAGAATTTTGCAAACCCCACGTGTGGAATCGATTCTTTTTGAACAAAGTAAACAAGCGGACTCTTCTGAATTAAACTCATCAATTGCCAAGAGAAAAACTTCGCAAGTTCTACTTCTCGTTTCGTGGGGCGCAAACCTGTTTTCGGCTTGTCGTAACTAACGTATCCAACAATCTTGCCTCGATAAAGTAGCGGAACCAAAAAAAGGTCTTCCGGATCCCACGCATTCTCCACGTCCACCTTCACGTACTCCTGAGGAGTGTATACGTAACTGTCCGACAGATCAACACTACCTTTGGGTATAAAATACGCACCACCAACGTCAAAGCGCTGTTGAAGTAACACGAGTGCCTCCGTTAAAGACGGCCTATTAACTTTTAACCTCTCGAACACCTCCTCTGGCAACCCATAATTAGCTATTCTAACTACCTTTCGCTCGCGAAAATCGAACAGGTTGAGCAAAGCGTATTCAAATCCCATTACATTGCACGCAACAGCAAGCATCTTACCTATCGCCTTGTTTATATCCAATCCATTTTCGACTTCTTGGTGAACCTCAATCACCTCTTTAAGGTGGTCTACTTCCCAGTGTAACTTCTCTTTTTCAAAATCCAGTTCCATTCGCCAAACTTCCGATTTCACAGTGTAGATGAGAATAAACAGATATCCGGCGTATAGCAAGGTAACAACAAACATGTTGACAAAGTTTGCATATTCGAAAAGTAACGCGGTTGAGAGTATCCCAGCGCCATAAAGACCAAGGCCAAAGGTTACAGCGAAACTCTTAAAAAATCTTTCGAAATGATTAAGAAATACCTCTTGGGAAAGAAACAAAACCGAGAGAAAACTCAAGATCTGGTTCGCAAAATAATACCCAACCGAAAAAAATAGCAACCTCAAATAATCCGACGGTGCCAGTTTGTACATTAACGTTCCAAGACCAAGTTGAACGACTTCGAAAGCAACACGTTTTAAATATAAGTTCCAATTTTTCGTTGAAAGCACGATCAGTAGCACTGTTATCAGCGCAATGCTTTCAGGATTCATGAATAGCAAAAGGTACTGGGTGGCAAAACTTCTCATCGTGAACCTTAGAGTTCCAACGTAAAGATAAATGTTTTGAGCAATGAACAACATAAAGATTGCTGGAACTATGAGGTACCAATTTGTATTGACGACAAACGGCGTTGATAAGGCAAAAAATAGTGCTCCGAGCGTAAAACACGTCAAGACAAAGATGATTTCTTTTTTATTCAAGATAGTTACCCCCAATGTGAGCATAAATTAATTGTTACGTCGAGCAACATTTTTTTAAAGCGATGTTTATGTATATTCTGGCAAATATATTCTATCATAAACTCGATATTTTACAAAGGGGAGGTAAAGTGAGAGATGGAAAGGTTACGACAGATTGCGGAAAAGTACGGTACTCCAGTTCTCGTAATGGACCTAGCTGTTGTTGAGAGAAACTACCGATTACTAGTCGAGAATATTAGAAATTGCAAAGTTTACTACGCTGTCAAGGCCAATTCACACATCGAAATCGTTAAGCTGCTCAGAGATTTGGGAAGTCATTTCGATGTTGCCTCCCGTGGAGAAATCGAGAAACTGCTATCAATCGGGGTAGAACCTCACAGGATGAGCTTTGGAAACACGATAAAGAAAATCGAGGATATTAAGTTCGCTTACGAAGTTGGTATAAGGATGTTCGCTGTCGATTCTGAGATGGAGCTCGAGAAAATCGCAACGGTGGCGCCGGGAAGCGATGTGTACGTAAGAATAAGTACGAATGGAATGGAGGAAGACGCCGATTGGCCGTTGACAAGAAAATTTGGTACAAGTGTCAGCCATGCAATCGAGCTTGTAAAGTACGCAAAAGATCTCGGCCTTAATCCGATCGGCCTGAGTTTCCACGTCGGTTCGCAAAACTATAATCCAGAGAATTGGAGAACAGCGATACGCGAGGCCTCCGTAGTTTTCGAAGAAGCGAGACAGTTTGGAATTGAGCTGAAAATGATAAATACCGGCGGTGGAATGCCTGTTTACTACTCGCGCGAAATACCGTCTGTAACGGAAATTTCAAGAGTGATCAACGAAGCCGTTGAAGAATACCTTGGAAACGGCGTGACTGTTATCGTTGAACCTGGACGGTCGATGGTTGGAAATGCTGGTATTATGATAACGAGAGTCATCTTAAGAAGCAGAAAAGGAGAGGAAAACTGGATATACCTCGATGCCGGCGTATTCCACGGTCTAACCGAGACAATTCAAAACATCCGCTACAGAATCACCGTTGACGGGAAAGATGGCGAAGAACTTGACAAATTCGTACTTGCTGGTCCAACGTGCGACAGCGTCGACGTTATGTACTACGACGCGATGCTTCCCAAATCCACGACTCTTGGAGACATTGTTTACATCCACACCGCTGGAGCGTACACAACCGAATACGGTACGAATTTCAACGGAATCCCGTCGCCAAGTGTAGTCTTTGAGAACGGGTTTTTACTCGAAGAAGAGCCAGATGTCGTTTGTGAACCGGCAAAAGAGTGCGAATGACCTCTTGATCGACTTCGGAGAAATGTAATCTACGAATCACAAGCCCGCCTTTTGAGTTTACGTTGGCGGGCTTTTTCTTTGTTGATATACTCTATTGCGCATGCTGAGTGAACTCACCACCATCGTTCTAACCGCTTGCGACCAACCACGACATCCGAGCGATTGCCTTCTTGAATCCTTATCGCATGGCGACCAGAAAGTATCGAAAGAACGTTTGAAAACACGACCGTAGGTGAAACGTACTTGTGGGTTTCCACCCTCAAGAAGAGTGGCATAACCGAGAATCGAAAGATACTCTGGATAACGAAAAAAAGCTGCAACCCGTAAATGTGAAATTCTCCGATGTGGAAATCAAATGAGTTGAACCATCTTGCAATCGGTCCACCTACAAGGGAACCTAACGTTCCACCCAATCCTCCGAGCGCCGAAAAGACTGCAAAATACATTGGAGAGCTAACCTTAGCTGTTTCCATCGGTACCGTTACGAACGCAAGGTTCACGGCTGCCCAGCCGATACCTGAGAGTATCGCATCAAGAGTCAGTGCGAACACCCAGTCGCGTTCGTTCATCAAAAGCCAGATGGCAGGGGTGGTCGACACAATTGCCAAACCCGTTATCAATACACTTTTGTGACCAAACTCATCTGAAATTCTACCCCACACACCATAAAATACCATCGAAAGAAGGGAAGCAATGATCGAAGCGTAACTAATGTAAGTAACAGGTAACTTCAAGTTGTTCAACTGATGGTATCCGAAGAACGGAGCTGCCGAAAGAACAACTAAGTTCCACAGAAAGTAAGCTTTAGATAGTTTCATGAAATTCCTATCTTTCAAAACATACCACAAGTCGTTTATGCTTCCGGTCTTTTTACTCCCGGTCTCCGTCAACGGCGCGAGAGATAACATTGAGAGAAGCGAGGTGAACATCGTGATTAATATGACGAGTAGATAGTTCACTGGCTTTGGAAACGAATCAACAATCAATGAGTAGA
>JAUQPP010000012.1 GCA_030550315.1 Thermotogota bacterium
GTCATTCTTAGCCGAGGAGGGGTGCTTGTGAAGGGTATTCGTGCAGTTGTTCTCGGTACAGCTGTGCTCTTGTTAAGTGCCTTGTTGTTCTGGAGTTGTAGCAACTCTTTTGAGCCAAGGAGTTTGGACTTCGAGCCCAGAGTTTCCCACAACCTTGGAATTTCCGGAACAGAGGAGGACTACGTACCTGGGGAGTACGTGTTGCAGGTTGAAAGCACGAAAGATATAACGTTTTTGAACAAACTTGCACAAGAAAAGGGAACACAAGTTGAGATTCTAAGAGCTTACAAATTTCCGGATGTTACAATCGTCACCGTCAAAACGAGCGATCCAAGCATATTCCAGGGTGTTGAGGGAATAAGGTCTGTTGATAAAAACTACATCTACAGAGCTCTTGCAACGCCAAACGATACTTATTACCGTTATCAGTGGCATTACGTGAACGTGAAACTGCCGCAGGCATGGGATATAATGAAATCGGCAAACGTTATTGTTGCGGTTGTAGACACAGGTGTTAGCTTGACGCATCCGGATTTACAGGGAATCTTTGTTCAGGGATACGATTTCGTGGATCGTGATACGAATCCGACCGACCCAGCGAAGGATGTTAGCCACGGTACGCACTGCATTGGAACGGTTGCGGCACTCACGAACAACAGTCTTGGTGTTGCCGGTGTTAACTGGGGTGGTTATGGAATAAAGATTATGCCGATTCGTGTACTTGGTGCAGATGGTTCCGGCACACTCGATAACGTTGCGGCAGGCATCAGATACGCAGTTGATAACGGCGCAAAAATCATTAGCCTCTCGCTTGGCGGTTCTGGAGCGCGAGTTTTAATGGATGCGGTGAAGTACGCTTACAGCAGGAATGTTACACTGGTTTGCGCTGCTGGTAATGAAAACAGGTCATCACTTTCTTATCCTGCTGCGTACGTTGAAACGATCGCAGTTGGTGCAACAAGGTATGATAACAAACGCGCACCGTACTCAAACTACAATTACACAAGGTATTACGATCCTTACAGGGGAGCGTACGTTACACACTATCTTGACATAGTTGCCCCTGGCGGTGATACAAGCGTTGATCAAAACGGAGACGGTTACGCAGACGGGGTTCTGAGTACAACCTGGACACCAACCAGTGGTAACACCTACATGTTCTTGCAAGGCACGTCAATGGCAACACCTCATGTTTCAGCACTCGCTGCAATGCTTTATGCAAGAGGCTATACAACACCTGAGGCTATAAGAAATAGACTTATCCAGACAGCCTACAAGATACCAGGTTACACGTACGACAGTAGGGGATGGAACAAGTACGTTGGTTACGGTTTAATTGACGCCTACAGAGCTTTGAGCCAATAATCTTTTTTGCATTCAAAACAAATAGGCCCCGATAAATCGGGGCCTATTTGTTTAGCTTTCGTGTGGAAATTTGAAAAATGCGTAGACTGAGTAAACCAGCAGAACAATCCCAGCGACACTGTAAGTAAGACGGGTTCCTATAAGGTTTGCTGTAAGTCCAAGGAGGAACGTGCCCGTTGGTGAACCACCAGTGTTGATAAATGAGTATACAGACATCGTTCTTCCCCTCATGTGTTGTGGAGATTTAAGCTGTGTGCGGCTATTCGTTATGTTGAAAAATGAGGATTGACAAGCCCCAATAACAAAAGCAAAAACAATGGCTTTTTTTGGGAGGACGGAAGCAAGTAAAATACTTGTTCCTATCACAACTAAAAGTATTTCCTCACGAGTTTGAATTATCTTCTCAGGTTGAAACAAACTCACAATGTTTGCGCCAATGAACGCTCCAACTCCCATCATGCCCATAATAATCCCGTACGCCGCAATATCTGATTTTACAACGTCTTTTACAAAGACCTGCATGAGCATGCCAAAAGGCATCCCGAAGAGTGAATACATCGTGAGCGATAAAAAGGTGTAGCGTAAAACCTTATTCTTGAACGAAAAGGCCAGTCCCTCTCGAAGATCAACCAAGAACTTTCCTATTCCTTTTGGGCTTCCGTTCTTTGTGGTTCCTTCCTCCTCAATAAACGGCAGGATTACAAGTAGGGGAATGAATGAAAGAGCGTTGATGATGAATCCAATTTCCAGTCCATAGGATCTAACGATAAAACCGGCGATAGTGGGACCTATCATCCGTGCAACGTTGAATATCATAGAATGCAACGCAAGAGCGTTTGGTAGAAGCTCTTTTGGCACAATATCCGCTATAAAATTATTACGGGACGGTAAGTAGAATCCGGAAGTAATCCCCATGGCTAAACTTAGCAGTAAAAGGTGAAATGGTGAGAGTGCACCTTTCCACACCAAATAAGCCATTACGAAGGCATTAATGGCATCAATAAGCTGGGAATAAAAAAGGATTGTCTTTGGCCCAAACCAATCGATTAGCACACCGGCAATTGGAGAAAAGAATACCGAAGGGAAGCCCTTTAAAAATGCAATGAGCCCCACAAATCCCGCGGCTTTGCCTTGTGAAAATAAATTGACAGCAACCCACCCTCTTAGAGTGGTGTCAATCCAAGTACCTACTAATGATATGCTTTGAACTATCCAAAACTTCCGATACTTGTGGTTACGCAGGGCTCTGTAAGGGTTCAGATATTTCGCCATACGAATTAATTTTACCATCTAACTCCATGTGTTCAAATTTGAAAAACATAAAATACTAGCGATTCCGATCGATTGTCGAGTCTAATCGTTGAAGAAGACAACTTTTCAGGTAAAAAAAATCTTCCGAATACTTTATGTTTCTGGTTTAATTGAATTGATCTTACCGGTAACGTTACCAACATTGAATACTTGGCCTTAGCGGAGAAAATCCACCGAAGGAGGAGACACTACGTATGAAGATTTTCGGTGCGGACTACTATCCGGAACACTGGGACAGGGGATTTTGGAGCAAGCACATAGAACTGATGAAGGAGTACGGTATCGAATGGGTACGGATTGGTGAATTTGCTTGGGCTCTCGTTGAACCAGCCGATGGTGTATTTGATTTTTCCGTACTCGATGAGGCAGTCAAGATGCTTAAGGAGAACGGAATCAAAGTGATTATGGGAACACCAACGGCAACACCTCCTGCCTGGCTTGTGAAGAAATATCCCGAGATACTTCCTGTGGACTATTCCGGAAGGACACGCTCTTTTGGCAGTAGGAGACATTACTCAACAAATTCAAAAGTCTTTAAAGATTACGCATTAAGAATTGCTGAGATGTATGCGAAGCATTTCGGTAATACAGTGGACGCATGGCAGATAGATAATGAACTGGGATGTCATGGGACAACTTTCAGTTTTTCGGAAGCCGACAGAAAAGCTTTCATTGAATGGTTAAAGGTTAAGTACGGTTCCTTGGAAGAGCTGAACCGAGCTTGGGGAACGGTGTTTTGGAGTCAGGTGTATTCGGATTGGGATGAAATAGTGTTCCCGATAAACACTCCAACATTCGAAAATCCGCATCAAATGCTCGATATATATAGATTCATGTCAGACAGTTCCATAGAATTTCTTAAGATGCAAATGGACGTTATCAGGAAATACTCGTCAAAACCTGTGACGCACAACTTTATGGTTGACTTCATGGATATCGACTATCGAAAGATGGCGCAGTATGTAGATTTTGTCTCATGGGATAACTACATTGCTACCGAGAAGTACGATCCTCTCAGACAATCTGCAAACCACACGTTGATGCGTTCATTAAAACACGCACCATTCTTGGTCATCGAACAGCAACCCGGTCGTGTTAACTGGCGCCAGAGAAACGAGAATTATCCTGCATCCTATCTCTCGCTCTGGACAAGGCAATGTTATTTAAACGGTGCGATGGGAGTAATGGTCTTCAGGTTTGACCAGATCAGGTTCGGTGCTGAGCAATTCCACGGCGGTTTACTTGACTACGCGGGAAGGGCCACCAAAAGACTCGTGGAGTTTTCGAAGTGTAAAGACGAACTCGGAACAACAATTATTCCAAACAACGAAGTTGCCATCTACTTTGATTACGAAGTAGAGTGGATGCACAGAATCAATCAGGTGAACCGTGATTTTAAGTACTGGGATAGTATTGTTGAAATCTACCGAGCCGTTAAGAAACTGGGCTACAACGTGGAGTTTGTTTTCTCTGATGATAGTCTTGACGATTATACGTTACTTATAATACCTTACGCATTGCGCATTCCTGAAACGTTTGCGGAAAAAGTTCGTAGTTTCAAAGGCCCAGTTATCATGACATGCATGAGCGGTTTGAAGGACGAGTACAACTGGATCGTAGAACGCGCACCAAGAGGTTTGATAGAAGATTTCGGTGTAGAGGTAATAGATTTTGGAGCTGTTAAAGACCTTGATTTTATGGCGTTAGGCAAGAGTCTGACCGGGAGTTATTGGAGGGACGAAATCAATGTTATTGATGCTAAAGTTATAGGAGCCACGTTTGATGGTGATCCGATTATAACGCTTAGAAACAGTTGTTATTCAGAATGTCGAAGGTACTACATCGGAACGGTTTTAAGCGAAGATGGATGGGTTGAGCTTTTAAAGGAAGAATTGGAACCCAGGATTGTGGGTGAAGGAATCGAAGTATCGAGCTTTGGTTTGGAAATTGAGGGACAAAGCTTCAGAAGTAGAAATTTGACAGGCTTGCTTAATCTAAAGCCACATCAAAATGCCATCTACGTCAACGGTAGAAAAATCTTGTTGGAACCTTTCAAGCTACTGATTTTGGAGGACTGATGTATGATGAAAAAATTCGTGACGATTAAGGACATTGCGAAAGCAGCAGGTGTTTCGATAAACACCGTTTCAAGAGCTTTGAACAACAAACCTGATATAAACCAAGAAACGAAAGAGCGAGTTCTCAGAATCGCGAGAGAACTTGGGTATGTGCGTGACGCCACGGCACTTTCGTTACGTTACGGGCTGACGCGAGTGGTGGGTGTGATATTTGAGGATAGTTCAAATCCTTTCTATTCCGAAGTGTTGAAAGGAATCGAACTTGAGGCAAGAAAGGAAGGGTTTAACCTAATCTTGATGAACACCGAGCGCAGGTACGAACTTGAAGAAGAAGCCGTTAAAACAATGTTGAGTCGACGAGTTGATGGGTTGATTATCGTTCCGACTCAAGAAAGAGCAGAGGACATTGACTTTTTGTTGAGTACAAACATCCCTACAGTTGTCTTGGGCGTAAAGCTCGAACGAAAAGTTCTGCCGCAAGTTTACAGTGATGATGAAACTGGGGCATTCTTGGCCGTCGAACATCTTATTCAAAGAGGACGCAGACGGATTCTGTTCTTGAACGCGTTTATGTACAAATCTGTAGCTCAAATGAGGTATGCGGGTTATGTTCGAGCACACACGAAAAATGGTCTACCAATCGACAAATCTTTGGTCTTTCAAATCGAGGAAGGTGTGGAAAATGCCTACGCTAAGATGAAGGAGATTTTGTTTTCCGGATTAGAATTCGACGCAGTTTTTTGTTTTAATGACATGTTTGCGATAGGGGTTTTGGAAGCTCTAAAAGAAGCTAGGGTTAGTGTTCCAGAGAAAGTAGCGGTTGTTGGATACGATGACATCTCGCTCTCAAAATACGTATGTCCGCCGCTTACGACAGTTCGAATTGACAAGGAAGCAGAAGGGAGGATGGCGTTCTTGTTACTTTTCGAATCGATCAAGCAAAAGAACTGGAAGTCCAATCCAAAAGAAGTCAAACTGGCGGTTGAGTTAATAATTCGTGAATCGGCGTGAAATAGCGAATGTCAAGAATTTGAAAATCTCCATTCAAGGAGGGAACGGAATGTCAACTTTTTTCGCTAATATCAACGAGCTTAATGAGTTTGATGTATTTAAACGTGCCGGGTACAGAATAGTTGAAGGTGGTGAAATACTCGTCCGTGTCGAACGTATACATCTTGGTTATCTGTTTCGCACGTTTGTGAAAGGTGTTATTCAAGATGTTGTTTTATTCGAGTTTCAGCGACCTGCGGAAATTTTTGTGAACAACTGGCAATCCTGGGGTCCGGCAAGGGTCGTAGGTAAGGATTTCCCATTTTCCTTCCCAATAGAGCTTAGGAAAAAATTTGGCTACAGTGCCTCGATAATGCCTGAGGTGTATTTTGACAACCTAATCAGTGATTATTTCATGGGGTCTGATAAATTTTTGATAGGAGCGCTTTCAAGTAGAATCGGCCATCCCTATCTTTTGATAGACCCTGAAACGGTAAAGGTAAAGCTCAATCTTTTTGGGCGACATTTTGCGGACTGGACTGAGGTTGAAAAGTTTGTGGTTCTGAAAGGTGAAATAGATTGGCTATTACCATATTATGCAGATTTAGTAGCAAAAGAGAATGGTGTTGAACTGAAGGCGAAGAACTTCGTTGGTTGGTCAAGTTGGTATCAGTACTTCTTGGACTTTGATTATCAGAAGATGATGGCAGACCTTGACAAATCCAAGTGCCTTGGCTATCAGGTTTTCCAAATCGATGATGGTTGGGAGAGGGATATCGGAGACTGGGAACCTAACGAAAAGTTTCCTGCGCTAACGAGAATTGCCTCGGATATACGTTCATACGGGTACGTTCCGGGGATTTGGCTTGCTCCGTTCAGTGTTTCGGAAACGTCTTCTATTTCCAAAAACCATTCTGATTGGTTGGTCAAAGACGAGAATGGGAATCCAAAGGTTGCGTATCAGAACTGGAATAAAAATATATACGCACTTGATACTACCAACCCTGAAGCGAAGGAATGGTTACGTACCCTATTCTTGAATTTGAAAGATGCTGGTTTTGGATACTTCAAAATCGATTTCCTCTTTGCTGGTGCGATACAGGGTAAAAGACACGATAATTGCACACCAGTGGAGGCCTACATACAAGGACTGAAGATTATCAGGGAAGCCGTGGGTGATTCCTTTGTACTCGGTTGTGGAGCGCCCCTTTGGCCATCTATAGGTTTTGTGGATGGTATGCGAATCGGTGCGGACACTGCTCCTTTCTGGGACCCGAACGGTCCGGACATTGGATACCCAAACGCTTACTATGCTCTCCGTAATGTGTTCACTCGTTGGTTCATGAACGGTGTCCTCTGGTGGAACGATCCAGATTGTTTGTTACTTAGATGCGAGGATACGCAACTGAACGATTCACAAAGGCAGCTATACGCCTTCACCTCGCTTTTATTGGACAACATACTCGTTCAAAGTGATAATTTAAGCTATAAAATAGATCACGATTTGTGGAAGCGGATAATGACGATAAGAAGCTATGGAAAACGAATGGTGAATTTGAAAGGTCTAATGGATGGGCAGTACGAAATTACGAGTGCAGGAGTAGACGGGGTTCATAAGCTTTTGGTGAAAGACCTGAAAATTCCGACTTTCCGGATTGAATTGGACGAGGAAAGGGTTAAGCTCGTCAAAAAAATTGAAAAAAGGTCCGATGGCAGGACTTTTAATTACTACGAAGAGCGTGAAAAATTAGAATAGGGAGAGGTGCGTGATATGCTCGAACGGAGATACAACATCTTAACCGGTGAATGGGTGATTGTTTCGGCGTTCACACAACAACGTCCCACAAATCCGACGGCTGAATGTCCTCTTTGCGTTGGTGGTGCCGAATTTTCGGAGCCATACGATCTCTGTTCCTTCGACAACAGGTTTCCTTCGTTACGGATAGATGCTCCAGAAGTTATCTCCGACGATGAGCTCTATGCAAAGGAGCGTGCACAAGGAAAGTGCGAAGTTGTTGTCTATACGATTGAACACGAGAGTGCGATGAGTCTAATGCCGGTTCACCAGATAGAGAAGCTGATCAAGATGTGGGCGGATAGATACTTAGAACTCTCAACGCTACCGTTTGTTAAGTACGTCTTCATTTTTGAAAATAGAGGAGCTCAAGTGGGGGCAACCTTACCTCATCCACACGGTCAACTTTACGCTTTCCCGTTCATTCCAAAGAGAATTGAGGCGAAGTTAACCGCGCAGGCAAGGTACTTTGACGAGCACGGTAATTGTGCACTGTGCGATGTTGTAAAGCGGGAGATTCGAAATGGTGAACGCATTGTCTACGAGAATGAGAGTTTCATAGCCTTGGTTCCGTTCTACGCCAGGTGGCCTTACGAGGTTCATGTGTACCCAAAAAGGCATGTGAGTAGTATTGTGGAGCTGAACAATGAAGAACGTCACCTCTTGTCAAAAACGCTGAAGGTTGTTACAATGAAGTATGATCTTCTCTTTCAACAAGCGTTTCCGTACATGATGATGCTCTTCCAAGCGCCTGTTAACGATATCAGATATTGGCACGCGTTCCACTTCCATATCGAATTCAACCCGGTGAAGAGGGATAAGGATAAGATAAAGTGGATGGCGAGTGTAGAAACCGGTACCTGGGCATTTATTAATCCGAAGATTCCAGAAGAGGCTGCTCGCGAGCTTCGTGCTGTGGAAGTTCTCAAGTGAAGTGACCGGAACTTGAGAAGATTCATGAGCGGATAAGGGAGGAAAAATGATGAGGACAAGTAAAATTATTGTCTATTCACCGGGAAGAGCTAACTTGATAGGTGAGCACACTGATTACAATGACGGTTACGTATTACCGTTTGCCATAAAACGGTACGTGAAAATCGAAATCCAACCCTCAAACGTCTTCAAAATTTACTCCGAACAGACCAAACGAGGCATACAGTTTCACAAGCTCGAGAAGACGAATTCCTGGGTTGATTACGTTATAGGCATGGTCGTGAAATTGATGGAACGAGGGTACGAAGTTCAACCATTCGACATGAGAATTGACTCGGAACTTCCCATGGGGGCCGGTTTGTCGAGTTCCGCAGCTTTGGAAGTTGGCGTGGGATACGCGATTACGAAGATGATGAGCTACGATATTTCACGTGTTGAGCTTGCGGAAATTGCCCATGCGTGCGAAGTGGAGTTTGTTGGCGTTCGGTGTGGGATTATGGACCAGTACACTGTGGCGCTTGCCAAGGAAGGGCACGCATTGTTTTTGGATACGCTCACAAAAGAGTACAAGTATGTACCTTTAAGATTGGATGGGGCAAAGATCTTTCTGATTGATTCCGGAGTTAAACATGAGCTTGGGAACTCGGAATACGACAGACGCAGGCAAGAATGTGAAGAAGCCTTGCTGATGATGCGTAAGAAATCCTTCCGGGAGGTTACACTGGAGGATGTGGAAAAGCTTGAAGATGAAGTATTGCGCAAGAGAGCACAGCACGTAGTTACTGAAAATGAGCGCGTTTTGAAAACCCTCTCAGCCCTTGAGACGGACAACTTCAAGTTGGTTGGAAAATACCTTTACGAATCGCACTACAGTCTGCGCGACAATTACGAGGTTTCATGTCCTGAGATCGATTTCATAGTAGAGTATCTGGAGGGCCATCCCTCTGTCTATGGAGCAAGGATTGTTGGGGCTGGTTTTGGGGGTAGCGTAATTGTGTTAGCAGAGTCAGACTTTGTCAAGATTTTTGAGATTTTGAAAGACAAATACCGAAACAGATACGGTATTGAACTGAAGATGATGGAAGTTTATCCAAGTGAGGGTGTGTTTGCACATGAGTGAGTTCACATTCCGAAAGGATATAGCTCGGGAAATTATCGATTACGGGTTGAAAATATCTGCTGAAGGATTCACGAAGGGTACTTGGGGAAACATCAGTATCAAAGATGGTGAAAAGATTTACATCACTCCATCTGGTATTCCGTACGAAGCATTAGAAACTGACGACATCTGTGTTCTTGGGCTGGATGGTAATATCCTCCATGCTAAAAAGAAACCTTCGAGCGAGTTCCTAATGCATCTTGAAATTTACAAGGCACGTACAGATGTTGGAGCCGTTATACATACGCATCCGGTGTTTTCTACAGTTGTCTCGATATCTTTGAAGAGCATTCCACCAGTTGTTGAAGATGCAGTAATGATACTTGGAGAAGAACTCATGGTAAGCAATTATGCGCTTCCAGGTACAGCGGAACTTGCCCACGAGGCTGTTAAGGCCCTTGGAAAAAATCACTGCGTTTTCTTGAGAAACCATGGTCTGGTCACCGTCGGGGAAACGATACACGAAGCATTCGTTGCTTCGCAAGTAGCTGAAAAGACGGCTCAAATATACCTTGAGGCACTTAAGATAGGGAACGTTTCGGTGATTCCGTACGAGCATGCCAAAGCTCTTCGCGAAAAATACCTTTCGAGTTATAGACAGAAGTATTAGGAAACAAAAGAACGCCGACGCAAACCGGCGTTCTTTTTTTATGAATGTTGTGATTCTATTCGTACTTTCCGATTTCCAACCAGCAATCGTCCATTATGTACGGGTCGTCTGGGTTTCCGCCTCCCATTATGTAAGCCCTCGGTTCCGGCATGAGAGGTCTAAATTTGCTTTCAATACCATCGTAATCCCAGCTCGTAATGTAAATTGTCCAGTCCTTGAAGGTATCAGGATTACCGAGCCACTCACCTTTCACAATAATTTTTACCCAACCATCTTCGACGAACAACTCTGGGGAACCGAGTTGCATGCCGAATTTATACTTCTCCGAACCTTTTGCTGAGTAAATCGCACTCTGCCAGCCGGTGGCGAAGATTTCGTAATCCCAATCCCAGTCTTCGAATTCGAAGTTCTGGAAGGGTAGGAATTTCACGCCTTTTTTGTTAGGGTCATCGATAAATATCTGGTATGTCACGTGATCGAAGCCGTACGTTGGATTCCAAGATTTCGTCAGATCGCGAGGTTTTATCGAAATAACAAGCGTACTTCCGATGCTTTCCACCTTTGCTTCAACGATGTCCATTTGTCTCTTGAATGTCGGATCGAGCGGATAGAGGTATGTTCCCTTTGGTCCGATATCGTCGTCAAGCGGATCACGTACGTAGGCCAGCTGTTTTTTCTCAAGCTCTATTTTGAATGTTATTTCCTCACTGTAAATCGTATCCCGCGCGGTTGGTCCCATAGCACGAATCAGCAAAACGTGCTCTCCAGGATCGAATTTGAAAGGATCAATGACAAACGAGAACTTCCCATCTCTTGGTTCTATCTTGAGCTCAGACTCGATCCTTCTGTCAAAGTATACATAGACAGTTCTTGCGTTCGTTTCCCCAATAATTTCCCGGCGGTCTTTGATAATATCACCACTTTTTAAGTTAAACGATACGGAGACGTTTGGCTTGAAAACTTCCGATGTTTCTGCGCTCAAAGATAAAACGGTGAAAGCCCTGCCTGGCAATCTCAAGAGCGCGTACCCGTCCTCTCTGACAACCAACGGTAGGCTCGTTCCTGCAATGGTGTTATAAATTGGTTCAAACGTAGTTCCCGGTGCGTATGGGGTTTTAAAATTCGCAATTCGGGGCTCATTGGCGGTGTTCATGGCAATAATCAACGTCTCATCGGAACACTTTAGTTCGTATACGAGTAATCCGGCCCCACGTTGTTCCGAGACTAGTATCCTGACCTCTCCATACCGTGTAGCTGGATGCTTCTTTCTGAAATCTATTGTTTCTTGTATGAACTTGTACATCGGATGGTTCATGTCAAAATGATCCTCTCCAAAAGAACCCCAGCCACCCGCGAACATTGCGGCTCGTGTTTCTTCGAATAGTTGTTCAGTACCGTAATAAATGACTGGAAGACCCGGGAGTGTTAGTAAAAGTGCAAGTGCTTGCTGCACAACATGGGGGGTGAGTCCTTTTGCAAACCTTTCCATGTCGTGGTTGTCTATGAAAGTTACGAGCAATCCCTTTTTGAGTATTTCGTTCCTAACAGTCAGTCTGTAAGCCAAAAAGTCCGTTGGTTGCCCACCCTTTATGACCCTTCTTATATCCTCCATCAGTGGAAAATCCAGCATTCCGTTGAACCCATGGTTGAAGTACGAAGCGATCTCCTCATCGGCGGAATTCTCGTACGGCTTGGAAGTTAACCAAGTTTCCCCGAACACAAGAAAATCCTTCTTTTGAGCTAGTATACCATCCGGCGCTTTTAAAAACTCGTCAAAGAAAATTTTAGGAACGTACATAGCAGTATCGATACGATAACCATCAACACCAACTTCCTTTATCCAAAATCGGTACGAATCCTTCAGAGCTTCAATAACTTCCGGATTCTCCGTATTCAAGTCATCAAGACCGCTAAGTTGATAATTCAGTCTTTGTTCTGGGTCAGCGTAATTTGAAATATCCGGCGTCCAATGGTAAACTGCCTTTTTGCGTTGCTCGGGATCGTTATAATCGTTAAGATTGAATGGAAATTGTGTTGGGGCTGGCGTTGGAACACTTGCCGTGTTAAGTTCGAACTTTCCGTTCCTAAAGCGGAAATAATTTCCAACATGGTTCACAACTATGTCCTGGATCAATTTCATGTTTCTCTGGTGGAGTGCACTGGCGAGTTTTCTGTAGTCCTCTATGGTTCCGAAGTGCTCGTCGATTTCCTTAAAATTGCGAGCCCAGTAGCCGTGGTATCCACCGTAATTAACCCATGGATCCCACCACTGATTCGCCACAGGTGGTGTGATCCAAATACCATCAACACCAAGACTCTGAATGTAATCGAGCTTTTGAGTGATACCCTGTAAATCGCCTCCGCTGTACTTTGCACCGTCACGAGGGTTGTACTCAACACCGGCAAGGTTGTTGTTCGTTGGATCACCATCGTTGAAACGGTCAATCATAATCATGTAGAGAACCTTGTCGGCCCATCCACCCTTGAAGGTTGTAAGTACATCCGCACAACCGATGGTGTAAATCACAAAGACGTCTACAAGCAAACTAAGTACGGCCACAAAGTGCCATCTTCTCTTCAACGCCAACACCTCCCAACTAACGCCCAGGCAGCCTGATTTCTCATCCCATTTCTCAGAAGTTTCCCAGACCTTCCCGCACAGTTAAATTATACACTATGCAAGATTCTTCATGCGCAAACACTTAAATTTTCCAAGTTTCGGAATTCGTATACAACTATTCAAGCTATCGGTAACGGCCCTCTTGAAAAACGAAAGGCGTGTGATATAATACACCTTGGCAAAGCAAAGTAAATATTGTGCCGAGGTGGCGGAATTGGCAGACGCGCATGACTCAGGATCATGTGGGATTTTCCCGTGCGGGTTCAAGTCCCGCCCTCGGCACCAGAAATCATAGGGTCGTTTATCGACCCGTTTTTTAATTGAAAATCTTCGAAAATTAACAAACTCTGTGGGGTGCCAAATTTGGAAAAAGACTTGCAAATGATTGAATTCGGCGGTTATAAAATTCTGTGCGGTAACGCACAGACAATTAGAGGCGAAATCGTAAATCGAATAAATAAGGGGGAAAAACTGTTTGTCGTTACCTTGAACAGTCAAATTTACCTGCGTGCGCAAGAAAATTGTCAATACAAACAAGCCATTGAGAAAGCCACATTACACCTACCAGATGGTGCAGGAATCGTGTGGGCAATAAAGAAATGGTGCAAGATAAACACCGATCGTGTGCCGGGTATTGAAACAATGCAGTTTCTTTGTGAAGTGAGCAAAAACTTCGGCTGGTCGGTTTATCTTCTGGGTTCCACTGCTGAAATTGTTCAGCGTGCCGCGAAGAACCTAATCCAGTCCGGTGTAAAAGTAGTTGGTTGGCATCACGGATTCTTCAGTGGTGATGGGCCTGTTGATGAAATAAAATCCAAGATGCCAGATTTACTCTTTGTCGGCATGGGGGTTCCTAAGCAAGAGCTATGGATCTATTCCCACCTTGATCTCCCGTTCAAACTTGCTATGGGTGTAGGGGGGAGCATAGACGTAATAGCAGGCGTGCAAAAGCGAGCACCGAAAATTTTCCAAAAACTCAGACTTGAGTGGTTCTATAGATGGATGAAAGAACCACGGAAGCGCTGGAAGGTTCCGCTTGATGTTCTTAAATTTTACTTTAAGGTGATCATCGATGGAAAAGGACGAAAAACTCGAGCTTGTCAAAATGTACCTTGATAGGATTGTTAACGCTCCTATCAACCTTACAGCCTTCAAAGATCCCCAAGAGGCGTTTGCCAACCTTTATCTCGACTCCATCCTTGCGGTCAAACCCGACGACCTTGGTGAATACTTTTTGGATGTTGGAACGGGTGGAGGCGTACCCGGGGTGTTTTTGGCCATTGAATTTCAAAAGAGAGGACTGCTTATAGATAGTGTCTGTAAAAAGATAGATTACGTCACCAGGGTATGTCAAGAATTGGGAATAACGTTTGTTTCAAGTCTTTGCGTCAGAGCGGAGGAACTTAAAAATGTTGGAGACTACTTTGAACGTTTTGATAGTGCAGTTTGCAGGGCAGTATCTTCTGTGGCAACTGTTCTTGAACTGACTGCACCTTACGTGAGAATCTCTGGGAAGGTGCTCGTTTACAAGGGTCCGGGATACACTGAAGAGCTGGGCAAGTCGGTGAACGCGATGAAAGAACTTGGAGTTAAATTGATTGACGTAAGACGTTACAGCATACAGGGAAGGGATAGATATCTGCTGGTCTTCGAAAAAATTTTCCACACGCCCGAGAAATACCCACGTCGCGTGGGAGTACCGGAAAAACGGCCAATACGATAAATAAACAAAAAGCGTAAATCGCTAAAAGACTCTTGACTTTTGTTCAAAAAATTATTTAAATTAAAATAGAAATTGGCAGAAACTTTTTCTCTTTTGTTTTTTTGAACATTACTATCCTTATCTTGTGCCCACCTTAGTTCAACAGAAAAAGACAATGAGCTGGGGAACAATCCCCAGCTCATTGTCTTTCTTGTTTATATAGTTTTTCAGCGTTGTTAGCATCGTTAAAGTCTTGTTGTAAATTGACTGTTGGCAACATGTGCTAACTTCTTCAATAGACAATTTGTGAGGACGCGTGTACCAGTTAATTTACTGAGATCATAACAGTGCACAATACAAATAATACAAACTCTCCACTTTTCTGAATGCCTTCTCAAATAATATTGTGTAATCCTCACTTCCATGTTCTGTTAAATTCTTTACATACGCGCCCTCCCCCTTTGTTCACTTACCGTTGTTTGCTTTTTCTTTGTTTCCCCTGGTTTACGGTCTTCTTCTTTTCATGGCTGTTAAAAAGGTATTCATCAATTCACCCTACGGGGTTTTCTCTCCCACAAAGTGTTTTCTCATTGATTGTATTGTGCTTAAGTGCAAATTTTTCACTACCTCAGCAAACTACATTCACAAGTATTTTTCATTCTCGATATGACATTGTTCTCTCTTTGCCATAACCCCAGTATCGAAGGAGAAGATGTCACCCGTGTTGATTATATCAACCAGGACAAAGGTAGCCCATATACTCTCTAAAGTTTCTCTCGAATTGTTTTGCTAGCTGGTAAGTGTGTATAGCCTATTCGATGGACGTTTCAAAAACCTTGTTGACAATTTCGTCGAAAAGATGTATAATGAATCAACCGTCGCGACCAGCGGCGGAAGGAAAATTGGATTTTAGGAGGCGTTGTTTCATGAAAGGTACAGTTAAGTGGTTCGATTCCAAGAAAGGCTACGGTTTTATCACCAAGGAGGACGGAGAGGACATCTTCGTTCACTACAGTGCCATTCAGATGGAAGGGTTTAAGACGTTGAAGGAAGGCGACAAGGTTGAGTTCGACATTCAAAATGGTCAGAAGGGTCCGCAGGCAGCAAATGTTAGAGTGATTAAGTGAAGCAGTAGAACGAGTAAAACTAATTAAGCCCCCGCAAGGGGGCTTTAAATTTTCTTCTCATAAAAACTTTACTGTTCTCTCTTGTCCTCAGTTTTAGAATCTTTCCTGCTGTCTGTGATGTAAAAACCACTACCCTTAAAAACAATTCCCACACGGCCTATGGTTTTAACCATGTCACTTCCACATCTCACGCACTTCAGACTCGGAGACTCGTTCACGCTGTGCAGATGAACTTCTTCGTTTCCACAGCTCTGACAAACATACCTGTACATCGGCATACGTTGCCACCTCCCTGTGGGTTCCTCATTTTTTTCTTCTTCGGCTAAATTTATTATATCATGGATGCCATTAGTTTTCAATACCGATTATCACTTGAGCTACTCGAGTGCCATAACGTTTCAACAGAGAACATCACAGTTTTTATGAGCTTTTCGGATTCAAAGGAGCATGGTAGTTCTGTTCTTACCGTTTGACTTTGATATGTAGAGGGCATCATCGGCGCGTTTAAGGAAGGATTCTACGGTGTCTTCGCCTTTGAGTTGGGTCACTCCTAGGCTAACGGTTACCTTGAACGGTTCAGATGCAAAAGCTTCCTCTATCTTTTTTCTTATACGTTCTGCAATGTTGTAAGCTGCCTCAATGTTGGCCTGAGGAAGGAGGATGAGAATTTCTTCGCCACCCATTCGGATTGGAAAGTGGCTCATTCTCGTGTTTTCAATTATTATTTTTCCAATCTTCTGGAGTACTTCGTCACCTTTTTGATGGCCGTAAGTGTCATTGATTTTCTTGAAATTATCCGCATCAATTGCTATCGCCGAAAGCGGAACTCTGTCGGCTTTACTGGAAACGTAGAGGCGTTCGATCTGGGAGTTGAAGACGAACCTTGTCAATAGCCCCGTAAGAGGATCCTTTTCCAATAGTCGGCGAACTTCTTCGTTGAGTTTCCGAAGACTCAGGTTTTTTGATTCAAGTTCTTTCAAGTAAACGTTAATTTGCTCTTTTTGTATGAGATAGTGCTTGACAGCTTGCGCAAGTTGCCCAATCTCATCATCACGGACTGTGTACTGTTCTAAAGTGTCCGTTGTGTTGTTTTCAATCGCATACACGATGTTGGCAAACGGTTTTATGAGGTAAGATGAGAGGTAAGAAGTCACGAAAGTCAAAAAGACAATGACGAAAACCGTTAGTAGAAAAACGAGGATTATCATGCTGTTCACAAGGTGTCTAAACGTTTTGAATTCGATCATGGAGTGGATGTAGCCAATAATTTCTTCTTTGGAGTTTCTGATGGGTTTTTTGTAAGCCAATTCACCAAATCTTTGTTTTGGTTCTTTTCCACCAACTGATGAAAATGTAATTCTTGTTCCAGTTAAATTTTCCAAGTTTGTTAAATCCTGAACGTCGTATACGTTACCCATAACCAGCCAGCCTATGGGGTTAGTCCTTTCAAGGTCAGTCGATTTGCAGATTGGATAGGAAACGATTTCTATTGGGAAACTAGACCAATCTGGCCACTCGAAGAAGTGCGTAGTTTTTTTTAGTTCGCTTGTGTGTACCTTTTCCACGAGAAGTTCTTTGACTCGAGAATCGTTCGATTCGAAGAACACAAATTCATTATCCCGGATGACTGCAACGAAATCGACTTTGAAGAGCTGATGATAAGAGACGGATAAATTGGTTTTTGCGAACTCTTCACTTGGTTTGAGGACAAAATTGTAGAGTTCGTCCCAAAGAGAGTAGTCTTCACACACCGTTCTCATGGGTAATGAGTAACTTTCAAGCAAGTGGTCCACCGATTGTCCATAAAATTCTTCTAAGAAGCCAAAGCTTTTGCGAACGGATAAAGAGACGAACATGACAATCAACGTCAAAGATAAAAGAAATGATAACGTAGCTGTGACGTTGTATTTTTTTATCTTATCGCGTAGCATAAGACTTGCAAACCCCCTTGAGCATTGTAACCGATGATATTATACATAAATAATAGCAACAACAAAAACCATCTATTGACAAGCTGGCATTCCTGAGTTAAAATCTTTTTCACGGTAAGAGTAGAAAACTCCAAAAATTTGTGGATTAAACAGGTGCTTGACAATTTTTAGCGATATGGTATAATAAATAACGAAGTTCGGAAGTTCCGGCGTAGCTCAACCGGCAGAGCGGGTGGCTGTTAACCACTAGGCTGGGGGTTCGAGTCCCTCCGCCGGAGCCAAGAACGAATAGGAGTGGAGCAAAAGCTCCACTCTTTATTTTTGTTTTTAAATCATACTTCCCTCGCTGAACATTGAAATATCTTCGCCAATGAGCTTTTCGCTCAACTTTCTCAAGTGCTCTTTTTCTTCCTTCAAGATTTCCTCAACCGCCTTGCTGTCAGGAACTAAACTCTTGATTTCGTTGTAGTAGATGATTGAATCTTTCTCGACATCGATTGCCCTCCTCAAGGCTGCGACGATGGTTTCGGGTACTTCCTGCTCTTCTTTTTCAAGTTCCGGGAAAATGAATGCTTTTGCATATTGTTCTGCGTACCCTAAAACCTCTTCATTTTGCCAAGTTGCGAAGTTTTCGTCGGCTTCGTACTTTCTCATGAGTTCTTCAAATCTCTTCATATGCTCTCTTTCTTGCTGAGCAAGTTCTTCAAAAAGGTTTTTCAGGCTTCCAGATGTTTTTCCGGCAAGTCTTGAGTAGTAGCTGAAACCGGCACTCTCGATACGTACCGCAATGTTAAGAAGGTCTTTCCCTGTCATCTTTGCCACCCCCGTTCCAGGATCGCGTACAGTAAGTTTTTATCGTGGCCACATTTTATTATACCACCTTTGCGAATTTTTTCCAATCTTTTAACTCAACGTGCGGATAATCTTTAAAATTCTTCCAGCGCCCACCCCAAACAAGGTCTAGTTTTTCCGCAACTGAACCACATTTTTCCCACAATGAAAGGTCGTTCCATACTGGCTTACCATCTTTGATAGGAACGAAATCGAAAGCCAGACCGAAACAATGAGGTGAGAGCTTAGTGTTGGTGACGATTACGTTTTCTTTTAAACTGATTGGTTTTAATCCTGCTTTTTGTCTTGCGCGATTAACTGTTTCAATATCCGCACGACCTTGCAAAAAGAGTGCTTCTTGCTCGAGGAGACTTCTGCATGTGTTGTAAATGATAACGTCAACACCTATAGTTTTACATAGCTTGATAAACTGCCTTGCTTTTTCTCTCATTTCAGTGTGCAAACATTCTAAATCTTTCTTCATTCGTTCGCCTCCTCCCAGCTCAAACGAATTTTGGAACTTCACCTGTAAAAAAGGCTTTCATGGGTTTGTTATTGGTACTACCGATATAAAATATCTTCGGTTTGTGGTATGATTAATTCGAAAAGGATGGCAGCAGTGGTGTTAAGCGTGAAAGGAGTGTTTGGATATGGAAGGTCCCACAAGTAATTTGGAACGCGAGAAGAAATACTTTGTTGAGGAATCCGAGGCAAAAAAACTGAAGAAAATGTCCATCTTCCAGCTGGGAGTCGCTCAATGGTATTTGGGTGATTGCTCCGAACTTTTGAAACAAATTGGTTTGAAAATATCTACATCGAGTGGAAAAAGTTCGGAAGGCTGTAGGATTCGGTATACAACGACGCCTGAAGGAGAGGAAAGTTGGGTGGTGGCGTTTAAGACGGATGTCAGCGAGGATTTCACTCGTGAAGAGTGGGAATATGAATTTGAGCCTTTTGAAGGACTTGAGAATCTTTTGAAAAGTCAACCAGTAGTTGTAAAAATACGGTACTTCCTACTCCTAAAACCCGCGGAGGTGGTGCTTGATGAGTTCATAAAGCTTGAGCAGGATTACTCGGTTCATGTTGCCCACGTGGTGGAGATTGAAACAGATGAACCATTTGAGCGTTACGAAAAACTATTTGGTTTAAAAAAGCCTATGGGAATTGAAGATTTCAAAAGGTACAGCAATAAAAACATAGCTGTTCGAAGTGAACTTGGGTTTGGTGAAATTAAGGCTTTATTGCTTAAAGCTCTTCGAGAACATTAGCTTCAGATTTTCGTTACTATCTTTCGAAGGAGTTTTTCGCAAAATTCCCCCTTTAAACCTGGAGTATTCGACAAGCTCACTAGCATGCGAGCAAAAGCTTCAAAACTGTCTTTTGGGACGACTTGTGACAATTTGATAAGGTTGTCAGCCACGGTGTCAACCTTCTCAAGTAGGCGCCGTAAGTCAGTATCCTCAATACTTGCGATGAAATCAACAAGACGCACGAGTAGTCCATTTGCTTCGTGAACGTTCAGTTCGGAAGGAATCTTACCCTGCAAAAGTACATCAATCGAACTTGGAATGTCCAACGTGATTTTGTCGACGAAGACCTTCGCGGCTTCTGGGCCCACGATTCCACTTGCCAAGATGTAGCCGAACTCTTTTTTCTCATCCTCACTCAAAAGAGCAAAGACCCGTCCGAGCTTGTACCAACTTCGTGGACTTGGCTTTATTGTTGCTTTCAGCGAGACCGAGTAATTCACCGAAAGAAACTCAGGGAATTTTCCTATAAAATCAATAATTTCTTGTGGGACAGCGTTTCGCCTGGCCCACTCAACCCACTCGTTCACATCAGGATGCACCTCGAGAATAAAGAACCTCGAGAGAAATGCTGGATCGGTGATCAGTTCCACCTGATCGTAATTTTCGTCGGGTGGGTTCATTGAAGCCATGAGCCAAACTCCCTCGGGTAAAATGTGGTTGTGGATTCTTTTGTCCACAAGTAGTTGCATGATGGCGTTTCGAATGCTTCTGTGTGCACGGTTTATCTCGTCCAACAAGATGAGCACGTTTCCATCATCAGGCCACCAATCTGGAGGGAGAAATTTTGTTTTGGTTTCATCTCTAACGGGTAATCCAATGAGGTCTCCAGGCTCCATTTGAGACAGTACCAGGATTATCAATTTGCGACCGTGTTCCGCCGCAATTTCGCGTGCTATGTCGGTTTTACCTACACCAAAATGACCAACAAGGAGCGGTATTTCACCGGCCATCATTATTTTCTTTGCTAATCGCTTAGCTTCTTGTACAGTCAAGGTGATTCCTCCTCGATACTTCCGTTTTGGGTTTGTACTGTTTTAGCTTGAGCCGGCTGTTTACTTTCAACAAAAGTTGCGGAATTGTCCTTTGCGGACGATAAAAGAACCTCGAAAGAAGCACCTCCAGCTTGTCTTATAAGTTCTTCAATCATGCTCTCATCTTTGAAAGTCTCTGTTAAGCTGTAAACATATCCGCGGCCGACTTTTCTTCTTTTGACAACACCTGATGAGAGTAGTTGCCTAATTAGGTTTGCTGAATCACGCCCCCGCATGCTGTCTATTTCTGCTTTCGTCGCTCCCTTTTTAACGGCGAGGAAGATGGCAATCTCCAGCTGGGCTGGGGTCAGACTGTCCAAATGCCGCTTCCTGGCAACTTTCGATATCCAGTCCGAAAACTCCCTTTTCGTGTAGAATCTAAAGAAACCTTCTATCTCCTTTAGCTCGACACCATGGGAAGGTTTCTTGTACTCTTCAGCGAGTTCGTCGAGAATTTTCCGCGCCTCATCCTCGTTCAATCCGGAGATGTGAGCAAGTTGTTCCAAGGTTATACCTCGAGAAGCGAATAACAAAGCTTCGATGAGGGCTCTTTTCAGTGGCTCATTGTTCAAAATTTTCGGTTGCTTTGGCATGCACATCACCCGGTGTTTTAGTCTTTTTCTTCACTAACCTGAGTTTTTCATCAATGATGAATTTCTCAAATCGGATCAATTCAAGAACGGCGAGAAACTTTACGATAACTTCGTATCGTGATTCACTCTGGCGCAATAGATCGTATAGGTGGATTACATCGTAATTTTGCTCTATTTCTTCCATGACTTTTTCTATGGAGTATTTTTCCTTTTTTATGATATAGATTTTTCGCTTCACATCCACCTCTTGAAGTGCAGCTTTTACAATTCTAGCCAGTTTTCTTTCGTCGACCTTCGGAAAGATGTGCGCGACTTTTACTGGGTATTCATCGACGTTTTCTTTGCTCGATACATATTCAACCAACTCTTTTAAACGTGCGTATTCTTCAATCTTCCTAAACAGTAGCTCTTTACTGCGTTCGTACTCTTTTTGCTCCCGTTCACTCAGAGTTGGTAATAAACTCTTTGACTTTAACTCAAGTAAATAGGCTGCTGTAGCTATGAATTCTGAGGTAACGTTAAGATTCAGTTGTTCCATTTGTTTTAGATAGAAAACAAACTCATCCGCCAGCTGCGAGATTGACAACTGACGGATATCAATTTGCTTTTTTTGGACAAGGTAAACAAGGAGATCTAAAGGTCCTTCGAATTGCTCAAGTTTAAAAAGTAACTCCAAAGAATCTCTCCTTCAGGCCAAGGTTTAACCTAATTAGAAAAATCCTTCTTCTTCAACTATGGACTCGTAAGATATCTCGTAGACTTCCAGTATTCCAGCGACGCTTTCAGCATCTCTGCTATCGACTTTTATGGAGACCAATCTGTTATCGTTGTCTTTCAGTGTGAGGATTGAGAGTATGTTTATCTTGTTACTGGCCAGCACGTCTATAACTTTCTTCAACTCACCTGGTCGGTCGGGTAGCGTTAGATTGATTCTTATTCCCGGTTCGTCCATAGCAGCAATTTCGGTCATCGCTTCGAGAACTTCCTGAATTGTCAGAACACCGATAACTTCACTATTGGAGTTCACAACTGGCAAAATCGTTTCCTTGTTTTCAATCAACATCATCGCAGCTTCTTCTATTGTCGAGTCTTCGACAACGTAGAAATCTGGAAAGACCACATGGTCAGCTACTTTTTCATCCATCTCAACCTCTTTAATTATGGACTTGTGCAGCAATCCTTCGAACTTTCCGTCTTCATCGACAACAATACAGTAATCACAAGCGTACTTTCTCATCTCGTGCAGCGCGTCGGAAATCAACGATGAGGACCTGACCTTTGGAAAAAAGGTATTGACCCATCTAAGTGCCTTCATATGTGCAACCTCCCACTTTTTGTGAGTTTCCTAAATTTTCCTGTTACTCGGTAGTGTAATACCACATCTCTCCGCTGTCCGAACAGTAAACAGCGAAGCCGTTTGCAATTTCAAATACGTCTAGGGGATATTCCCCAGTTTCCAAAACCTCTAAGGAACCACCATCACGGATAACCATTACTTTGTTGTACGGTGCGCTCAATATAACGAGTTTATCTTGAATCCTCTTCACCGCCGTAGGGGTATACGGTACTTGGATAGACTGAACGATTTTGTCTTCGTTAATCACAAATATTGTAGAAGCGGATTGAGATGCAGCGTAGTATGTTTTTCCATCGAACGTGACGGATGATATATAGGGCTTCAACTTTATGACCTTTCCGGTCTCCATATTAAGGAGCTGTCCACCTCTTGTGTCAACTAAATAGCTACCTTCAAAAATGGCGGGCGTAGTTAATCCGAAATCCTTTGGTTCGTCGCCTAAAAACTGAATGTCAGCGTTGTCGTTCCATAGGTACGTTACAAACGGAAGTTCTTTCCAAACGAACAAATACGCGGGGCTCCCCGTAAAGTTGTGTGCGGACAGTTGGTTTAGGTCTTGGTCAAAAACACACAGAGTCCCGCCCTCTAATAGAAGGTACAGGTTACCATTCGAGAAGACGGAACCCTGCACTCTTCTTGTCAACGGTACTTTTTTGATTTGCCTCCAATCCGGGTCAAACTTTAACACGGATGGACTCGTTCTATCAACAATCAGATAACCGTTCGATGTACTAAAAACTGCTATAACAAAACTTCCAAATTGCTCGATGGAAAAATCTACCCGCCTGTTCTCAATGTCATAAATCGTGAGCTTTCGTGAAAAAGGGTCAACGAGGAAGACTTTTCCATTATTTCGAAAATTTCGAAAAGAATACTTTATTCCAACGTACACCTTATCAACGTTCCAAGCAAGTGACACCGTTAGTGCAGCTAGAAGTGAAAAAATTAGCAAAAGTTTTCGCATATTCTCAGCAACAGCTCCTTTGCAACCTCATCTTTTGTTCCTTCAACTTCAACCACCGCTTTGTTCCTGGAAATAATGTAAACATGGTTTGTGTCTTTGCCCATCGCTTCGGAGACATCGTTTGCAACGATTACGTCTATATTTTTCTTTACAAGTTTTTCAATAGCATTCTCAACAACGTGCTCGGTCTCCGCGGCAAACCCTACGACGATTTGGTTTCCCTTTTTCCGCTGACCCAAGGCTGCAAGAATATCGGGAGTTTTCACCAATTCCAGGATTAACTTATCCTCTATTTTTTTGATTTTACCGGCACTTCTCGAGCTTGGAGCGTAATCGGCAACAGCTGCACACATTATTAGTATATCATATCCACCCGCTCTTTCCAAAACTTCATGATACATTTCGTTTGCGCTTCTCACGAACACGACTTCGTCCAAGAAATACGGAACAGTCAAGCAAGTGGGGCCACTGACCAAACAAACTTGGGCCCCAAGCATTTTGGCCACCCTTGCGATTGCGTATCCCATCTTTCCACTTGAGTGATTAGAGATAAATCGCACCGGGTCAATCTCTTCTTGTGTCGGACCGGCAGTGACTAGAATTCTTCGACCTGCGAGAGGTTTTTCACTTACAATAATCTTTATGAACTCGATAATCTTTTCGTTATCAGGATAGCGCCCTTTGCCCACCTCGCCACAAGCAAGGTGCCCACTCTCCGGTTCAAGTACGTACCAGCCGAGTTGTTGAATACGTTTTAAATTGTCAACTGTTACAGGGTTTTCGTACATACGCGTGTTCATCGTTGGAACGATAATTTTTGAAGACTTTTGAAACGCCAGTGCGGTTGTAGTCAGCAAATTGTCGGCAAATCCGTTTGCCAGCTTTGCTATTGTATTCGCAGTTGCTGGTGCAACGACGAAAACGTCTGCCCACTTTGAGAGTTCCGTGTGTATGATCCATCCACTTTCGATTTCGTAAGTGTCAGTGAAAACTCTGCAATTGCCGACTGCCGAGAACACCACCGGACTGACAAGCTTTGCCGCGTTCTCGGTCATGATTACTTGAACATCCCATCCCTCTTTTCGCATCTTGCTGAGAAGATCAACGGCTTTGTATATTGCAATACCAGAGCTGACACCAAGAACTACGTTCATACACCTCACCTCCACTAAAAATAATTATACATTATCACCAAGGTGTTAAAACGCACTTCTAAGAAATGAACTTCATTGATTTCAGATCGAGTAAACGGCAAAAATCGTGGAAAAGTTGTCAAAAGGAAGTACTTAAGACCAAAGAGAAAAATTTTCACTGTATCTTTCGTTGTTTCTTGACTTGGCTGTTTTTAAAATGGTAAAATACAACCAAAAAATTCCCGTTACGGGAGCAAAACTCTAACAAAGCGTTAGGAGGTGGCGCTATGAGGAAAACGCTCCTTCTTGTTTTACTTTCATTCACCGTCCTTTCGTCGTTTGCAAGCATCAAGATAGGTGCTCTTTTGCCTCTGACAGGGGGAGTTTCCGCGTTTGGTGAACTTGTCAAGAAAGGTATTGACCTTGCACGTGAGGAGAAGCCAAAGGTCTTAGGTCAAGACGTTGAAATCATCTACATGGACACAAGAAGTGAGAAAACTGAAGCCGCAAATGGTATGGCAAGGTTAATAGACCAGCAGAAAGTGATTGCGGTTATCGGTGAGGTTATAAGTGGAAACTCGATTGCAGCTGGAGAAATCGCGGAGAAGAAGAAAGTTCCAATGGTGAGTCCTTCTTCAACTAACCCCATAGTTACTCAAGGAAAGAAATTTGTTTCCCGTGTTTGTTTCATCGACCCCATCCAAGGAACGGCGCTTGCTGAGTTTGCTTTCAAGACGCTGAAAGTTACAAAAGCAGTTGTCTTCACCGATATCGAGCAAGACTACAGTGTTGGCCTCTCCAACTTCTTCATGGAGAGATTCCAGAAATACGGTGGTCAGGTGCTGCAGGTTAAATACAAATCTGGTGACCAGGAGTTCAGTTCCCAGCTTTCCCAGGCATTAGCGTTTGGAGCCCAGGCTATTGTTATCACTGGATACTACAACGAGATAGCACTTATCGCTCAACAGGCCAGAGCATTGGGATATAAGGGATTCTTCCTTGCCGGTGACGGTGCTGATGCTCCCGAACTAATTAAAATTGGAGGGCAAGCTGTTGAAGGGCTTTACTTCACAAGTCACTTCCATCCAGATGCACCGGTCACGCCGGTTACGAAACCGTTCGTCGACGCGTTCATGAAGAAATACGGTACAAGACCATCTACACTCTCCGCACTTGGTTACGATGCGTATATGATTATCATTGAAGCCATAGAAAGAGCAAAAACAACCAAACCGGAGCTTATAGCAACGGCCATCAGAAGCATCAAAAACTTCCAAGGTGCTACGGGTACGATAACAATTGACCAGCAAGGAAATGCGATAAAAGATGTTGTTATAATACAGGTCAAGAATCAGAACTTCGCTTTTGCCGCCAAGATTTCCGCAAGCGCGTTGAAATAGATATTAGGGGGGCGCTGAAAGGCGCCCCTTATAATTTTTTATGTTCATAAAAGTTTAACGTTGTGGAGGTGGAATTATGAAAAGGTACATGGTGTTCTTTTTCACTTTCGTTGTGGCGATAGTTTTTGCGGACATAAAGATAGGTGTATTACTGCCGCTAACCGGTGGGATTTCAGCGTTTGGTGAATGGACAAAGAAAGGTATTGAGCTTGCCAGGGAACAGCGGCCAACAGTTCTGGGGGAAAAAGTTGTGCTGGTCTACGCGGATACCAGAAGCGAGAAGACGGAAGCTGCAAACGCGATGGCACGATTAACGGACAAGGAAAAGGTCGTTGCAGTTATTGGAGAGATTGCGAGTAGCAACAGTATGGCCGCCGCTGAGATCGCTGAGAATAGAAAGGTACCGCAAGTTGCGGTTACTTCCACGAACCCTCTCGTGACGCAAGGAAAGAAATTCGTTTCAAGAGTTTGTTTCATCGACCCGCTCCAAGGTACGGCGTTGGCGGAATTTGCCGCAAACACATTGAAGGCTAGAAAGGTTACGATTTTCGTGGATATCGAGCAGGATTACAGTGTTGGATTGACAAACTACTTCATCGAACGCTTTGAAGGAAAGTACAAAGGGAATGTGCAGAAAGTCCAATACAAGTCTGGTGATCAGGAATTCAGTGCCCAGATTTCCCAAGCGATTGCCTTCGGAAGTGATGTTATCATGTTCACCGGTTATTATAATGAAATCGCTTTAGCCGCACAGCAAGCCAGGTCAATGGGCTACAAGGGTTATTTCATTGCCGGGGACGGTGCAGATGCACCTGAGCTAATCAAAATAGGTGGTAAGGCCGTTGAGGGATTGTACTTCACAACGCACTATGTCCCAGAAGCTGCTAAGACCAAGAAAGCAAAGGATTTTGTTGAAAGTTTCAAGAAAAAATACGGAACTTTACCCGCCATGAACGCAGCTCTTGGTTACGATGCGTACATGCTAATACTTGACGCCATCGAGCGCGCAAAATCCAAGGATCCAGTCAAGATAAACAACGCTATCAGAAGTACCAAGAACTTTGAAGGAGTTAGCGGACTCATCACGATCGATGAAAATGGTAACGCGATCAAGCCTGTTGTCATAGTTCAAGTCAAAAATGGTAAATTCACCTATGTTACGAGTATCGAACCTGCACAACTTAAATGAGCTTTGACATTCCCGGTACCTCCACATTTGGTCCGTGGGGGTACCGTTTCTTGGTGCTTTCTAAATCAAAGTCTGTGAGTTTAGGAGGTGGCTCTGTTGTCACTAAATCCCACAATCCTTATTCAAAACTTGCTAAATGGACTCATGGTGGGTGGCCTTTATGCACTAATAGCCGTGGGATACACGATGGTTTATGGGATTCTGAGGCTCATTAACTTCGCGTTCGGTGACGTTATGGTGATGGGCATTTATTTTGCCTATTACGGTGCCACCTTGATTCGACTGAGTTTTCCGCTTGCGGTTACGGTATCTTTGGCTGGAACAGCCCTTCTTGGCATAGTGATAGATAGACTTGCGTACAAACCGTTAAGAAATTCCCCGAGAATCTCGGCTCTTATCACAGCCATAGGTGTTTCGTTTTTTATCGAGAGCTTCGCGGTCGTGTTTTTCGGACCGAACTATAAGCCATTTCTCGATGCTCTGGAGAATAAAACTATCGCATTTGAATCTTTCGTGATTGGGAATGTTTATCTACCCAAGATAATTTTCATAATCCTTGGTATCACCGCCATTGCGCTTTTCATTCTATTCGTGATAGTCTATAGAACAAAAATTGGAATGGCAATGAGAGCTATTTCAGCTGATATTCCTACAACATCATTGATGGGGATAAACGTGGACAACGTTATAGGGTTTACGTTTGCGATCAGCTCGGCTCTCGCGGCATTGGCCGGTGTCATGTGGGCGCTGAGGTATCCGAGCTTTTATCCGTACACTGGTTTTGTTCCAGGATTAAAAGCGTTTATCGCAGCGGTTTTCGGAGGAATTGGTTCTATCGGCGGTGCAGTCGTGGGAGGCATACTTCTCGGAGTGATAGAAATGATGATAATTACGCTCTTCCCAACGTTGATGCAGTACAAAGACGCGTTCGCGTTCATAATTCTTATAGTTATCCTTCTTGTCAAACCTGCTGGCTTGCTCGGTAAACGAACTGTTGAAAAAGTTTGAGCAAGGGATGGTGACGGCGATGAGGACGATGAAGGAAAAGACTCGCAGAGATTTGACTTTAACAGTTCTTTTTGTGATATTCGTTGCCATTTTATTGCAAGTTGCAAACGTTAAGTTCGACTCGTACCAAAAGCAGGTACTTTCTTTGATGGCCATTTACGGTATCATGGCCGTTAGTTTGAATCTTGTGAACGGGATAACTGGTGTTTTCTCTCTTGGACATGCAGGGTTTATTCTGCTTGGTGCTTATACTTCCGCTCTGCTTACAATTCCTCCGGAGCAAAAAGCAATGATTTTTATCATAGAGCCGGCACATCCGTTCATTGCAAACTTACACACGGACTTCTTCACAGCAACCATCGTGGCCGGGGGAATTTCGGCACTTGGGGCGTTTATAATTGGCTTTCCAGTCCTCAGACTCTCAGGTGACTATCTTGCGATCGCTTCTTTGGGATTTTCCGAGGTTCTTAGGATCTTAGCACTGAATCTGCAGTCCATCACAAACGGTTCACTTGGTCTAAAGGGTATTCCGAATCACACGAACATATGGTGGAGCTGGGGCTGGTTACTCGTTACGGTTCTTTTCATTGTAAGCCTTGTCAAGAGCTCATACGGACGTGCATTACTTGCGATAAGGGAAAATCCAATCGCGGCAGAGGCGATGGGAATTAATGTTTTCAAGCATACACTCCTTTCTTTCGTTATCAGCGCCTTCTTTGCAGGTGTAAGTGGTTCATTGTATGCTCACTGGCTAACCACGATAGATCCAAGAATAACAACGTTCGGGCCAGTACTCACCTATTACGTCTTGATTATGGTTGTACTTGGAGGACTCGGAAGCGTCAGTGGATCGATAATCGGTGCAATACTCTTTGCCTTCCTTATGGAATGGCTAAGGATGTTCGAACAACCGTTTACGCTCTTCGGAAGACAGTACCCTGCTATTCAAGGTATGAGGATGCTGGTTCTATCGGTGCTCTTTGTAGTGACGATGATCGTTTGGAAACGAGGGCTCTTTGGAAGAGCGGAAATAACTTGGGATGGGATTAGAAAGTTGATGAAAAAGTTTAGAAGGAGTGGTTCCAGATGATTCGGAATACTCAAGGTAAATCAGAAAGGAATCCTATCCTGAAGCTTGAACACGTTACCATGCGTTTCGGTGGACTTACTGCCGTGGATGATTTCGACAACGTTGCTTACGAAGGTGAAATACTCGGTATAATAGGTCCAAACGGTGCAGGTAAGACTACTGTTTTCAACGTAATTACCGGTATCTACTTTCCAACGTCTGGTAGAATTATTTTCGATGGTATCGACATAACGCCTTACAAACCTCATCAGATTACGCACCTTGGAGTTGCCAGGACTTTTCAAAATATAAGGCTCTTCGGTGATTTGAGCGTTCTGGACAACGTTTTAGTAGCCCAACACCATCTGCTGTCCACGCGCGATGCAGATAAGATACTTGTCCGACACGGAAAAGAGCCAAAAGTTAAGGGGCATCTGTGGTTTTGGAGGGCGGTTTTTAAGATTGGGTATAGGGAGAAAGAACGACAAATGATCGAGGAAGCCATGAATCTGCTTCGAAAAGTTCAGCTCGATCACTTAGCTTATGAAAAAGCTTCCTCACTCCCGTACGGTCAACAGCGAAAACTTGAAATTGCGCGCGCCCTTGCAACTGAGCCAAAATTGCTGCTTCTTGACGAGCCTGCAGCGGGAATGAACCCGAAGGAATCCGAGGAGCTTATGGAATTTATAAAATATATACGTGATGAGTTTAAACTAACGGTTATCCTTATCGAGCACGACATGAAAGTTGTTATGGGTGTTTGCGAGCGTATTATTGTTATGGACTCTGGAAAGATAATAGCAGAAGGCACTCCGCAGGAAATTAGTAGAAACCCGAGAGTCATTGAAGCTTACTTGGGTAAGGAGTGGGAACATGTCAATACTTGAAATAGAAGGACTTCACGTTTATTACGGCGCGATCCATGCAATAAAGGGAATTAGTTTCAAAGTGGAGCCAGGCAAAATCGTCACACTCATAGGAGCCAACGGTGCAGGTAAAACAACAACGCTTTCAACCATAGCGGGACTTATAAAGCCGCGGAGGGGAAAAATTATATACAACGGACAAGAAATACAAGGACTACCACCGCACGCGATAAACAGAATGGGGATATGTCTTGTTCCCGAGGGGAGAAGAATATTTCCTAACCTCACCGTCATGGAGAACCTCATGATGGGAGCATATAACAGGAAGGACAAGAACGGTGTAAAACAGGATCTTGAGTGGGTATTCTCACTCTTTCCACGCCTAGCCGAGCGTAAGAACCAATTGGGTGGCACGCTCTCAGGTGGTGAACAGCAGATGCTGGCCATATCAAGAGGTTTAATGAGTCGACCGAAGGTAATGATGATGGATGAACCATCGCTCGGACTGGCACCAATCTTGGTCGAAGAGGTCTTCGAGATAATAAAGAAGATAAACAAAGAAGGAGTCACAATTTTACTTGTCGAACAGAACGCGGTTGGAGCTTTAAAGATATCCGATTATGGGTATGTACTCGAAACTGGGAACATTACTTTGGAGGGTCACTCGAAAGAGCTCCTTGCGAACGAACAAGTGAAAAAGGCTTACCTTGGTTTGTAATGTGAAATGAAAAGGAGAGCCCTCCTGGGCTCTCCTTGTTTTTTTATGCTCCTTGATTGGCCCTCAAAACCTCGAGTTGCTAGCGTTGTTTTTTCTAAACCTTGGCCACTGAGAGCTTTCCAAACCTGGTGAAAGACTTTGTATGGCATAAAAAGTACCATCGAAATTTCCAACGCAAACAAATCCATCGGAAGTGATAGCGGGGCTGGACCAAAGGAACGGTTGTGTGGCTTCGTAGAACCAGACTATTGTACCATCATCTACTTTGATTGCGTAAAGTTTCTTATCCCAACTTGCCACGTAAAGGAATCCGTATTTTCCCAGGGCAGGAGTCGAGTATATTTGTCCTTCAGTTCGAAAGCTCCATTTTATCGAACCTTTCTCACCGTTTAATGCGTAGATATGGTTATCCCTACTCGCTATGTAAACAGTACCATCCGGTCCAACTACGGGACTCGAGAGAATTTGAAATCCAGTGAGGTATTGCCATTTAAGTGTACCATCTGGCTTTACTGCATAAACTTTCCAGTCAGCACTACCAAAATACACCGTTCCATCTGCGGCTATCGCAGGGCTGGAAACAATTTCAGCACCGGTTGAAAATGTCCAGAGCAGAATTCCGTTTGAGTTTAGTGCGTATAATTTATCATCCTCACAGCCAAAGTACATTTCTCCCGCAGGACCGATTGCGGGACTCGAATTGATAGCGTAAGGTTTTGCAGCGGTAGGAACAGCGTAATGCCAAAGCTCGACACCAGATAGT
>JAUQPP010000073.1 GCA_030550315.1 Thermotogota bacterium
ACGCTTGAGTACTCCGTTGGAAAAAAGTGCAAGAGTCAATCAATGGTTGCAGAAGCCAAAAACATGCGTAACGACATTTTCATGTCAGCCCTAGTGTTCTTTGGTGTTGCAATGAACAAGATTGGTTTGGGATGGATGGATCCACTCGTCGGAATGTTGATGTCTATGATGATAATAAAAGTGGCGTGGGAGGTTTTTGAGGAGAACCTTCACGATTTGATGGACGGTCTAAGGGAAGAGGAAATGTGGATCTACGAGAAGGTTTTCGAAGCTTGCAAAAAATGTGGGGCGTCGAACCCACACAAGGTTAGAGTGAGGAAAGTTGGAAATAAGTTTGACATAGATTTGGATATAGAAGTTCGTGAAGATATGACCGTTAAAGACGCACATGAAATTACAAAATGTATCAAAAAATTGCTTTCGGCATCTAAGGATATCTACGATGTTGTCATCCATGTTGAACCCGAAGGCAATGAGGAACTTGAACCATTCGGAATCAGCACAAAAAACGATGCGAATGGTGAGCAGAACTAAAATTGCGAGTCTTTTGCTATTACTTTTAGCAAATTTTGTTTGTGCACTTACAGTTGAAGATGTGATTCAAAAATCCAAAGAAGATCCCGAGACTGCCTGGGATTTGTACTTGGTTTTACTGTCTAACTCGGACACACCTGAGAGTTTAGAAGGACTCGGCAGGTTTCTTCACGCCAAGAGGAAGTTGAAAAACTTCCAGTTCGCGATCACGGAAGACGTTGAAGGTTTAATTGAATTTCTGTCTTCAAATAACGTGAGAACAGAGATGAAGGTGTACATCTTAGAAATTTTCGGTGAAGAGAAGCTGCGACAGTACTTACTCGACAAGTTGCCAAGTAATCCACAAGCTATCGTACTCCTGAAAGTGTTACCTTTCACAGACGATGAAGTGCTGGAACTTGTATGCAAAAGTTTCGTTGAAAATCCAAACACACGTCGTGTTTTGAACGCAGAACTAAAAAAACAAGATCGAAACCTTGAGAAGTATGTTAGTAAAATGCTTGTCAAGTTGTACGGTGATTATTTGTCTGCGAAAGGCGATGAAAAGAATCGCTATTTGGAACTGTACGAAGAGGTTAAGAAATTAAGTGGGAACAGAATCGTCTACCAGCCCTTTGAACAAGCTCTTAGAAAAAGTAAGACTGACGTGTTTCTCACGATTATTCAGTTCGTGGTCAAAATAAAGAATTTAAGTTTCATTCTCTCAATTGTTTTTGTGTTAACCATTTTACTGGTTCTCTTATTGTTTCCGCAAACGAGGTACAGCTTGTATTTGTTCTTGGGAATGAAAAGGCGTGCTGCACTGGTATACAAACGCATCGTTGAGAAAGACCCGCTCAACGAGGAAAAGAGGCTTAAGCTTGCTCAACTTTATGAGAGTGCGGGAATGTACGAGGAAGCACTGAATGAATACAACTTTTTGAAAAGGATTAAAATTGAATAAACAATGGGGAGATGAACAAGGCGATGAATCAGTTGAGCGTACCTTTATCAAGACCTCAAATAACTGACGAAGACATTACAGTAGTCACATCTATTCTTAAGTCTGGTAGACTTAGCTTGGGGCCGTTTGCTAAATTGTTTGAGGAAAGCATAGCAACATACATTGGTGTAAAATTTGCCGTCGCTGTTTCAAGTGGTACAGCTGCACTGCATCTTATTTTAAAGGCTCTGGGGTTCTCAAAAGGTGACATCTTGATTGTCCCTTCTTTTACGTTCATCGCGTCAGCAAACGTGGGCCTTTTTGAAAACGGGGAAGTGGTGTTTGTGGACATTGAACCAGATACTCTGAACCTTGACCCTGCGCATTTTGAATGGCAACTTGAAAGATTGTCAAAGAAAGGGAAGAGAATTTATCTGATGGCCGTCGATATATTTGGCCACCCAGTTGACTGGGACAGAATTTACAAATTGAGGGAGAAATACGAGTTTACAATAATCGAGGATTCGTGTGAAGCTTTAGGTAGCGAGTACAAAAGTCGCAAAGCAGGCACTTTTGGAATTGCCGGAGCATTCGCTTTTTATCCAAACAAGCAGATAACAACGGGCGAAGGAGGAGTACTGGTTACCGACGACGAAAAGGTTGCACATTTGGCAAAAGCACTGAGAAACCAGGGCAGGCTTGAGGGAGCAGCTTGGTTAGAGCACGAGCTTCTTGGATACAACTACAGGTTGGACGAAATATCAGCTGGACTTGGCTGGTCCCAGCTTAAGAGGATCAAAGAAATTATAAATAAGAGAAACGAAGTTGCGGAGAGATACTCGAAACTTTTGAAGTATGTTGAACTACCAGTTGTCAAAGATTATGTGACGCAGATGAGTTGGTTCGTCTACGTAGTAAGATTACCAAAAGGAACAACGCGTTTCCAAAGGAACGAAATTATAAAGTACCTCGGTGAACACGGCATCGAAGCTAGGAACTACTTTGAACCAGTGCACCTGCAACGGCCGTACAGAGAGCTTGGATGGGCCGAAGGGATGTTACCTATTACAGAGGAAGTTTCACAAAGAACACTTGCGATTCCATTTTATACAGATATCACACCAGAGCAGCAAGAGTACGTCGCATACCACCTTGAAAAAGCAATGGAGAACATCCTTTAAGGTCATGCTATCCAAGATAACACCACTTGGAGGGATAGGATGATCGAAGCTTTGCTCAACGTTCTCATCTCCGCAGCATTATTAACACTCTCTATGCCAGGGTATGTGGATGGAGTTTTAGCTTTTGTTTCTTTAATTGGATTGTTCTTTGCACTTGAGCGAAAAGGTCCCGTAGCATCTGCACTCTTATCTTTCGTATTTTTCTTCGTATTTACCTTTCTTAACTTTCACTTCCTCATCGATGTTCTGGTGAAGGGTATGCCGAGTCTTTTTGGTAGTTTTTCACCTAGTGCAGGGTTCTTCGTGTATCTGCTTTTTTGTACCCTCGAAGCATTACCATTTCTCGTCTTCGGTTTTCTTTACGGACTCTGGCATGAAAAGATTAGGTTCAGGTTTCTTCAACCACTTTTTGTGGCATCTCTATATGTCGTTGCGGAATTCTTGAGAGGTATTGGGGATTTAGGATTCACAGGTGGACGAATTTCAGAAGGTTTCTACACGTACACCGGTCTCTTGCAACTCCTCCCTCTAACTGGAAGTTTCGGACTGATATTTCTGATTGTAGCTCTTAACCACGAGTTCTACACGATTCTTAGGCAGGACAATCATAGACTCCCGGTCATCGTTGCCATTTTGGGCTTTGTCCTCCTTACAAACAACTTGGTAGAACGTGTTTTGCCTAAAAGCGTCGGTGAAAAACCAGTTGTCATTGCCCAAACCGATGTTCCTCAAAGCGTGAAATATTCGCCTAACAAAGAACAGGTTTTGAGCTACCTGTTGAATAACTTTTCTGGAATTGAGGATCACCTTATCGTATTCCCGGAAGCAACTTTTCCAGACATAGATATTCGAAATACAGAAATTGAGAAGAAATTAATCGAAAAATTCGGTAAAAGCATCTTGATAATCGGATACCCAACAGCTCAAGAAGAGCAATTCTTCAATAGTCTACACCTTTACGAGCAAGGAAAGTACTCTGGAAGGTACGACAAAATTATCTTGTTTCCATTTGTTGAAAAGCTTCCTTATCCAAAGTTATTCGGATTTCTAAGCTTCTTAAAGGGAGTAACTTATTTCACACCGGGAACTTTGAAAACTTTTGACATTAGTGGATACGGTAACGTCGGGGTGCAGATTTGCTTTGAATCCTACTTTCCTCATTTGTCCAGAAGCATGGCACAAAAGGCAGAATTTTTGATTATCTCAACCAACGATGGTTGGTACCGTTCAAAAATAGCCCTGAAACAACATTTTGCTCAAATCGTGTTTCGGGCCGTCGAAACGAGACGCGATATTGTCCAGGTTTCGAACACAGGGCTCAGCGGAATGGCGAACAGGTATGGACACACAATTATGTTACCATATGGGACAATTAGCAGAATCATTTACGTAACTCCAAATAAAACGATTACACCGTATACCAAATTCGGAGATTACGTAGTGGTTGTCGCACTTTCCATAATCGTTCTGAGCGCGGTCACGGCAAAACGAAAACGAGGAATGTTTGTGTAAGCACACGGGGTGATGAGATTTGAAAAATGTTCCTTCGAACATCGAAGCCGAGCAGGCATTGATTGGAAGTATTCTAATAGAACCCGAAAAAATGGATCAGATAGTTTCAATAGTTAGCTCGTCGGATTTTTACGACCCAAGAAATAAATACATTTTCCGCGTAATGGAGGAATTACACGACCAAGGTCAACCAATCGACATCATTTCTGTTTGCGACAGGCTCCGTGATGAAGGACTACTTGACAGAGTCGGGGGGGAGCTTTACGTTGCTCAACTGGCCGATACAGTTCCAACCGCTGCACACGCTGAAGTTTATGCCCAGATAGTACGAGATAAGGCCATACTACGCGAACTTATCGCCGCAGGAAGTCAGATCGTTGAACGAGCCTACAGCGATTCGGATGTCGAGGAGATTCTTGACGAAGCAGAGCGTATAGTATTTAGGATTGCCGAATCGAGAGCTACGAAAACGTACGTTGACATTAGAAATGCGTTGACGGAGGTTTTCGAGCACTTAGAACAGTTGCGCGAAAAGCACCTCAAAGGTATAGCAGGGCTTGTGACTGGTATCCCCACCGGGTTTAAGAAACTGGATGAGATGACCTCAGGTTTTCATAAATCGGATCTCATTATAATAGCTGCGCGACCAAGTGTGGGAAAAACGGCGTTCGCTCTCAACCTTGCAAAAAACATGGCAACTGTTGGCGAAGCATCCGTTGGAATTTTCAGCTTGGAAATGAGCAAAGAGCAACTCATCCAACGACTTTTGTGTATGGAATCACTTGTGGATTTGCAAAAGGTCAGGCGTGGATGGCTTAGCGACGAAGAATGGAAACGACTCGTTGCCGGTGCTTCCAAGTTAATGAAAGCAAACATCATAATAGATGACGAATCAAATCTCGAGCCACGCGTACTACGTGCTAAAGCCCGTCGAATGAAGAAAGAGTACAACGTGGATGCCATATTTATTGACTATCTCCAGCTTATGAACCTTGGTGACAGAAGAGACAGCCGTCAGCAGGAAATATCGGAAATTTCAAGGTCTTTAAAACTTCTCGCACGCGAGCTGGATATCGCGATAGTAGCACTCTCACAACTTTCGAGGGCGGTTGAGCAACGAGAAGATAAACGTCCAAGGTTGAGTGATCTTCGTGAATCAGGAGCGATCGAACAAGACGCGGACGTGGTGATATTCCTCTATCGTGAAGAGTATTACAAAAAGCAGCATGTTGACCTTCCGCACGAAACGGAGATAATAATTGGTAAGCAACGAAACGGCCCGATAGGCACAGTAACTTTAATGTTCAACCCGTCGTTTACGAATTTCTTCGAGCCCGACGTATTCCATCAGGAATGACCAAAGACAAAGAAGTTTTGGAAAGGAGTTAGATTAGAATATGATTAGGGCAGTTTATCCTGGTTCTTTCGATCCTATCACCTATGGCCATATAGATATTGCGCGAAGAGCGTCAACACTTTTTGATGAGCTGTACGTCGTAGTTATGGAAAACAAAAGAAAAAGGTACACATTCTCGGTAGAAGAACGCGTGGAAATGGTTCGGGAATGCTTGAAAGACTTACCGAATGTTTATGTTGAGAGTTTTTCTGGATTACTTGTTGAGTACACCACACTCAAGAACGTCAACGTTGTAATTCGTGGCCTGAGAGCTGTGACCGACTTCGAATACGAACTTCAGATGGCACTTGCGAATAAGGAGATCTGCAACGGTGTGGAAACAGTCTTTTTGATGACAGATAAGAGTTTCTCATTTTTGTCCTCGAGCCTCGTAAAAGAAGTAGCCGCATTTGGAGGAAAGGTTTCCCAGTGGGTCCCGGAGATTGTTGAGCGACGACTCATGGAGAAACTAAGAAGAGGTGAGATTTTTGGTTAATTTAACAAAAAAGATTGTTATCGCTGAGAACATTTCGAAGATCTACGGATCAGGTAATTCAAAAGTAATCGCCCTTGATGGCGTTAATTTGGAGATATTCGCTGGAGAGATCGTAGCCATTCTTGGTCCATCTGGTTCGGGTAAAACAACGTTACTGAACATACTAGCTGGCCTCGACTTACCGACGAGCGGTCGAGTGTTTATAGAAAACAAGGACATCACGAGTATGTCTGAAGAAGAAAGGACAAGATTTCGGGGAAAAAACATGGGGTTCATATTTCAGTTCTTCAACCTCGTTCCTGTGCTAACAGCCGTTGAAAACGTCGAACTTCCGCTCCTATTAAATGGCGTAGATTACAGTACAGCGAGAAAGAGGGCCTTGGAGTTACTCGAAAGGATGAACGTTGCACATCGTAAGGACGCGTACCCATCCCAACTCTCCGGTGGTGAGCAACAAAGAGTTTCAATCGCAAGAGCTTTGGCAACTAATCCGAAGATTATTTGGGCGGACGAACCTACCGGAGCACTTGACGAAAAAAACGGTGAGCAGATTAAACGGTTGATTGTTGAACTTAACCGTGAGTATGGTACTACATTTGTCATTGTGACGCACGATTTAAACGTGGCACGTATCGCAAATCGGATCATCCGTATGAACAGTGGAAAAATAGTTTCTATTGAAAGCAACTTTAGTGCGTAGTTAGCTAGCTTCGGGGTTCTGGGTTTGAGTGTGGGGTGAGCTACGTGGTTTACTTTCTCTCCGGCAATTCCTCGCTTGGAAAAGACATGTACGTTACTAACTTTGCCAAAAAGATGAACGCACAATACCACAGAATACACGCTGACGACGAAAACAAACTCGACGAACTGAGAAATGCCGCTCTCAGTTTTGGCCTCTTCTCAGACATCAAAATTTACGACATCGTTGATTTTGAAAATTGGTCGAAAAAGGATAGGGAGGCTTTCTTCAAAATAGATTTTCCGGATGACAACATCTACGTTTTCGTTCGGACGGAAAACGTTCCGAAAGAAGTCAAAGAATCTATCAAGGTTAAAATCCTGTCTTTTGAAACCCCAAAAGAGTGGGAAGAGGATAAATGGGTCCAATTCATTATGAACTTAGCGGCAAACATTGACCTGAATATCGATGATGAGATTGCACGCTTTCTACTGAAACAGGTCGGTACCGATGAATACGCCCTGATAACGGAACTACAAAAGATAAAGGTGTACTCTAGAGGGGATATTTCGCAACTAACGATCGAAGAGATTGCTGACATCGTTTACAAACGCACTGTAACGAAGTTGGATGAGTTGTGCTATGCTCTAACTGAACAGGACGCTGAAAGATTTCAGCGGATTCTTGATGAAGTATGCAACGAATACGAGCCCCCGTTGATTATCTACGCACTCGGAAAACACGCTATTGAACTATTAAACATTGCTGAAAACGTAAAACCTAAAGATTTTTACAGTTGGCCAGACATCGTACAAGTTTCAAAAGAATTGGGCTTGCCAACGCCAAAAGTCGCCAGATTTCTTGGTTTCAAATTCAAAGGTCAACGACATAATCCGGTGAACCATCGGAGGTTGTACGATTTTGAGAGTATCCGCAAATTAATCGAGGAACTTTACTTTATAGATAGGCAGGTAAAACTTGGTGGCGACACAAAGCTATTACTTAGCAACCTGTTTTTCAAACTAAGAAGGATACTCCAAGATTAAGAAAAGGAGGTAGGAAGATGAAAGCAGGGTTTGCATCCTTCGTTGGAAAACCGAACGTGGGAAAATCCTCCATAATCAATGCTGTAATGGGAAAAAAGGTCGTCATTGTTTCCGATAAACCTCAAACAACGCGTAATCGGATAAACGTTATTTATACAG
>JAUQPP010000013.1 GCA_030550315.1 Thermotogota bacterium
AACTCAAACATCGAACTTACCATATCGTAACCATGTAACATGAGTATTATAGAACCAACGATGAATGTTATTAAGTATAATGACAGTACAAGTAACGCTTCCCTAACGTTTTCAACCGAAAATTCCATTTGCTGCTCGCCTTTGTAAAGGATTATTTTTCTTATAGCTCCCCGCGGTAACAAGAAGCTTTTAATTGCGTCACGGATGGCGTTTATTATCACCCACAGCCTAAACTGTTTGACACCACCAGATGTCGAGTCCATTCCGCCACCCTCAATCATGAAAACGATGAGCAAGAAAATGAACGGCGAAAACGATAACCAGCGCTTTTCGTTTAGCGGAAGTGTCTGAAATCCCGTTCCTGTTATCGCAGAGACCAGTTGAAAAGTTACGTGTCTGAAAGCATTTCCAAGGTTGTTAAAGTAACGTCCTGTTCCGTAAATGGAAATTGCGACGCTGCCAACTGCTATTGAAGAAACCATAAGCCAAGGTTCTCCATTTTTTAAAACTGCCCTCCAATTTCCTTTCCAAAAAGCATAATGTACACCGAAACCAGTGGCACCTAGAAGCATCAAAATCATTAATACTATCTCAGCGGTTAAGTTATTGAATTCACCGACACTCGCATTACGAGTTGAGAATCCACCTGTGGCGAGCGCTGTCATTGTGTGATTTAGTGCTTCGAACAAATTGAGTCCGGAGATTCTCAAGGCCACCGTGCCGGCTAGTGTATAGGCTAAGTAGATAAGAATTATAATCTGTGCAGAACGACGTATATTTGGTACTAAGTTATCCATCCGACCCTCTGCTTTGTAAAATCCGAGTCCTTTAGGACCAATAACCATTGCAAGCATCAAAAGTGCGAAACCTGCACCGCCAATATACTGTGTAAGTGAACGCCAGAACAGCACCAGCTTTGAAACCTTGGACACATCACTGTACATCGTCAACCCGGTTGTTGTGAGTCCGCTGACCGATTCAAAGATCGCCTGCGAAAAACTTAAGCCTCCTACTGTCAGATGAGGAATCGAAGCAAGTAACGCAATTACCAACCATGAGAAGACAGTTAAAATTGCTCCATCTTTGTAGTTTATAGTTCCAATATCTTCTTCGCGTATCAGCTTTCCTAAGAAGTAAAGTACAACGCAGACCGTTGCAGTCAAAACAAAACCGTGTACGTTTGCCAGTTCTTCAGGATAGAAAAAACAAAGCAAAACGGGAAATAAGGCAATTGCCGAAAATTGTAGGGCCAGTATAGAAAAGGCTTTGTAAATCTTTAAATACTTTCTGAGCAACAAATACACCTCCGGAATGTGGCGTAGATTCTACTCCGAAAAATGCGAGAGAACCTCCATTTCGCGTCCTATTTTACATATGACGATCAAATCGTCGCCTGGTTCCAACACCGTATCTCCTTTAGGAATTATGTACTGATCCTTTCTCACGATTCCTGCAATCAGGACATCTTCGGGTAATTCTAATCTACTAATCGGTAACCGTGCGTATTTCGAGCCCCAGTCGATGGAAACCCTCACCACAGTTGCCCCTCTATTGGAAGTTTCACTTTCAAGTTCGGAAACAACCTGGTTTTCAAAAAGGAGCGGTTCAATATTACTCATAATTAAGTCTGTGACTTTCAATGTTCTTATTCCAAAGCGCGTGAAGATATCTTCGTTCTCCGAGTTGTTCAGTAACGTTACCACGTGTCGGACACCGTAATATTCTTGAACAAGCCTGGCTATGAAGAAATTTTTCCTATCCCGCTCGGTCAGGAGAACTATGATATCATCCGGACCTATTTCAATTTCATCGAGGGTTTTCTTCGAAGAGCCGTCGCCATTTACTATCACTGCATTCAATGTTCTGCTGTACTCATTGCACAGTGCTTCATCTTTGTTGACAAAATACACATTGTAGCCTTCGGCGATAAGTTTCTTTGCAAGAAAGTATGGTACGCGTTCACCACCGATGATGACTATCTTCATTTGATACCACCAGCCACCTGTTCAACACCTTCCAGGATACTGTGTTCGAAGCTTTCTATGGCCAAAGAGACTGGGGAAATTACCTTAATACCGGTGCGCTCAAAAAGTGGAATATTTTCTCGATTGTTGACCAAAGAAATAATATTCGGAATTCCAAAAATTTTGGCACCCACTACGGAAACAAAGTAATTTGTTGCATCGTCTTCAGTTGTAACGATTAGCAAATCAGCCTTACCTGCTTTTGCACGCTCGAGTATTTCTCGTTCCGTTGCATCCCCAATTACCGTGAAACCTCCGTAATCCTCTGGAAGTTTCTCAAAACTCTCCGGATTTTTATCTATAAGTGTCACGTTAAATCCAATGCTGGAAAGCCTTGTAGCCAGCTCTAAACCAATTTTTCCACAGCCAACGACAACCACGTAAAATTGGTAATTAATCCGTGTCAATCTCTTCACCCCTTCTGTAACCCCGCTGTTCAACGTCCAAAGCCTTCGCTGCGCTAAGATGTCGCTGGGCTAATTCCTTGTTACCGCGTTTCTCGAGTAGTTCAGCCATGAGATAATGCGGAATGGGAGAGGAGGGCATGAGTGAAAACATGATCCTGATGATTTGTTCTGCCTTATCAAGGTCTCCGGAAAGGTTTGAGTGTATGAAACCTTCCGCTTCTCTCAGGTACTTTTCAAACGTATCCTTTTTAAGATCTAGAAGACCTTTAACCTTTTTTCTTAACTCGTCCTGTGTAAAGGGTTTAGCAAGGAAGTCGATGGGACCATAACGACAAACCTCGGCTATGTCTTCCGGGGTCGCGTAAGCTGAGATTATCAAAACCGGGGTAAAGATTCCCCTTAGTCTCAATCGTTTGATAAACTCGATGCCGTCCATACCAGAAAGCTTAATGTCAGCTGTTATGAGATCAAACCTTTCCTTGTCGCATATTTTGAGCGCTTCCTCCGCGCTGTCAGCTTCTTTCGGGCTACACTCAAAAAGGTTGGAGATCATCTTTATTAGAAGCGTTCTCACATGTCTTTCATCGTCAACGACAAGCACGTCGATCATTTCATCGCCTCCTCACCCTTGCTATTATACCACAGGGATTGAATTGTTGCTCACCTGCTCTCTCTGCTCTAAAAATTCGACGGCGAATGGTATAATTTGGGTTGGAATCTATATATACCAAGAAGCCAGCTACGGGGGTAGGGGATATGCTATATGTCGATCTTGTTGCAGCGATTGTTGTTCTTGCACTTATGGTGGCTGTTGTTTACGATTCTATCGCGTTGCAACGCAGAATTCTCGAGGAATCCATCAGACAAGAGAAAGCCCAAATCGTGGCCGAAAACATGTTTTGGCAAATGGTTCTGAACGATCCTTCCTGTCTTCAAAAGTATGCGAATACTTTTCAGTTGGATTTTCCCGTAAACATCGATGGGCATACGTACATTGTTACCATCAAAGCCTTAAAGTACAGTAGACCCAAATGAAAAAAGCCCCGGTGTGGAAACCGGGGGTGGGAAGGTGTGGTGGCCGCTGTGAGGTCAGGTCCTCACTATGTGTATTATTCACCATCTATCGAATCTCAACTTGCTTTGAAGCTTCGGTACTTTCTTGTGCGAGCATGTGTTTTATTCCAAGGAGCCCGCGTGTTATGTCTTCGTTTCTAACAATGACATCGTTCGGTACATCCAGAATGCGAGAGGAAAAATTCCAAATTGCTCTTATGCCATAGCCAACCAACATATCTGCAACTTCTTGAGCTGCGGATTCTGGTACACAGATTGCCGCAATCCGCACGCGAAATCGCCTCATCACCCTGGGGATGTCCTTAAGAGGAAGTATCATCAATTCTCCGACCATTGTTCCTATCTTTTGCGGATCGTTGTCAAATATTGCCGCAACTCGTGCGCCAATGTTTTTAAATCCCTTGTAGTTTGCAAGTGCTTTTCCAAGGTGTCCAGCTCCTATAATTATAATGTTCTCCGTTTCCCTCGTTCCAAACAGTTCATCAAGTTCATCGAGTAACTCGGAGACCTTGTAACCAAGTTTTGGCTTTCCTGTTGAACGCAGATACGAAAAGTCCTTTCGCACCTGTTCCGGGGTTATCCTTAGCATTTCAGCGATCTCCTCGGAAAGGACGTATTCACGTTTCTCTTCTAACAACAGTTGCGTCAGCAATGCATGGTACGATTTGAGACGTTCAAACGTTGCTTTTGGAAACCTCAGTATCTCCTTTCTTTCTTCTAAGCTCATCAAGTGCCACCTCTTTTATCTTTTCGATATTTGCTTCGTCTATTATTGTATCATTAACAACAACGTTTGGTGCCTTTCCGCAGTTTTCCACGCAAAACGTTCCCTTGATTTCCAAATTTTTTGCCCATTCTTCTCTGTTCGTAAGTGCAATCAATTGTTCTAAGAGCTCGTACGAACCTTTCGAATAGCATGAGGTACCGAGACAGACGCTAACTTTGACTTTTTCCGATTCCTCGGTTGGCAATGGCAGAATATCAATTTCAGCCACCTCGATCCTTTTTCTATACTTGTAATGAGTGTGCAATGTTTCGTGAGACTCGTGGCTGAGTGGTTGACCGAGGTATTTGTTGTAAAGCTCACGCATATGGAAGTTTTCCGTCGGTGAGACGAGCACATCAAGACCGATAGTATCCTTGAGAATCTTCGCCCTTTTCGTTCTTGTTCTGACGTCGTTGGGATACAGTTGTCCTCCACCACCAATACAGCCGTAATTACAAGCCATAACTTCAACAACGTCTGCGTCGACGACACCATTCCTGATATCGTTGATTAACTTTCTCGCGTTACCTAACCCAAAGACTGCGTAACCTCTCACTATTCGACCATCGTCAAGTTCGATTTCCGTCAGCTGGACTCCTTCTCTAACGGTCGAGGTTCTGACATTTATGACATTAACCTTTTCCTCAATTACTTTCACAACACTACCCAGAACTCCACCGGTCCTTCCGAAGCTCAAACCGGACTGTGATGACAATCCATACGGCCTGTCAAACGGGGTTGGCTCAATCTTCTTAAGGTCAACGCCTGTGGACTTGATCAACTTCACAAGCTCTCTCGTAGTGAGTACAATGTCGACATCTCCTTGGAACTCTTCGCGCTCTGCCTCGAACTTTTTAGCCGTACAAGGCATGATAGAAACAAGGACTATGTCCTCAGGGTTAACTCCTATCTCCCGTGAGTAATACCTCTTGATGATTGAACCCAGGGCCATCTGTGGTGATTTTACAGTCGAGAGATTTGGCAAATATTCTGGGTAATATTGCTCGGCAAATTTTACCCACGCCGGACAACATGAAGTGAAGAGAGGTAACTTTTCACCACTTTGGAGTCTATGAATGAATTCGTGTGTTTCCTCGTAAGCCACCAAGTCTGCGGCGAAGGCAACGTCAAAAACTTTCTGGAATCCTACCATTTTCAAAACTGATACGATCCTACCGGCCATTGCTGTGTCGTTTTCCAAGCCGAACTCTTCCTGAAGTGAGGCTCTCACAGCGGGTGCAATCATACCTATAACGTATTTGCCGTTTTCAAGAGCCCTGTAAATTCTGTCCATGTCATTCCTTATGGTCAACGCGCCGGTTGGACAGTAAGCAACGCACTGCCCACAAAAAACGCATTCCGTGTTTTCAAGCTTCTCTTCGAAAGACGGTACTACTTGGGTTTCGAATCCCCTGTGAGCGAAGTCTATTGCGGCTATCGACTGAATCTCGTCACATGCTCGGACACAGTCGCCACAAAGGATGCATTTACCGTTATCCCTAACGATTATTGAGCTCGTGTCGACAACTTTTTTCTTCGAAATCTTTTCAAACCTGTTCATGTTCAAACCAAATTCCTGTGCGTACTTCTGGAGCTTACATTTTCCGTTCATCTCACAGGTGGTACAATCACCATCGTGAGATGCTAACAACAGCTGGAGTATACCCTTCCGTATTTCGTATATTTTTGGTGTGTGCGTCTTAATTACCATACCTTCCCTTGGTGCAAGAGTACAAGATGTTACGATGTCCTTTCCATCGAGCTCGACAAGGCACATTCTGCAAGCTCCATAAATTGAGGCTTCCGATAGATAGCATAAATTCGGAATTTCAATTCCCACTTCTCTGAGAGCTTCCAAGACATTCCGTGCATCATCGCGAATTTCAACTTCCTGACCGTTAACGATTATTTTCATCTTGATTACCTCCCCCGAAGCGTTATGCCTTCAGCCTACAAGTTCAATCGCGCCAAATTTACATTTACTTACACACAAACCACACTTGGTGCACTTTTCCTGGTTGATCATGTACGGCTTTCCACGCTCACCACTGATCGCGCCGTTTGGACAACTCCGTGCGCACAAACTACAACTCTTACATTTTTCCGGAACGATAACGTACCTTTTAAACGCCGTACACATACCACTTGGACAGCGGCCCTCTATGTGATCGATGTACTCTTCTCTAAAGTACTTGAGCGTGCTGATTATCGGATTCGGTGCTGTCTTACCAAGGCCGCACAGCGAAGCCGTTTTGATTATCTCCGAAACGTACTCTAGTGTTTCAAGATCCTTGTACGTAGCTTTGCCTTGTGTGAATTTTTCAAGGATGTTGTAAGCTTGAACTGTTCCTTCCCTGCAAGGTACACACTTTCCACAAGATTCCCTCTTGGTGAAATCCAGGAAGAATCTGGCCACTTCAACCATACACCTGTCCTCGGTAATTGCAACGATGCCACCGGAACCGACCATCGCTCCCACTGACTTAAGTGAGTCGTAATCAAGTGGGAGATCAAATAGTTCCTCGGGTAAACATGCGCCCGAAGGTCCACCAATCTGGATAGCTTTAATGCGTTGACTGTTTGATGTACCGCCACAGATGTTTTCAAGGATGTATCTTATCGTTGTACCGAATTGAATTTCGATAATCCCAGTTAGTTTGAGCGGACCGGTAACGGAGAACATCTTTGTTCCAGGTGAATTGGGAACACCGCGCTTTCGATAGGTTTCCACTCCATCACGAATAATCTTCGGTACGTTTGCAAAGGTTTCAACGTTGTTGATAAGGGTTGGCTTACCCCACAAACCAGATTGTGCTGGAAATGGTGGTCTTGGTCTTGGCATACCTCTCCTTCCTTCTATAGATGCAAGGAGTGCCGTTTCTTCACCACAAACGAACGCACCTGCTCCTTCTTTTACGTAAACTTCGAACGAAAAACCTGTTCCGAGAATATTTTCACCCAAAAGGCCGTAAGCCTTCGCATCTCTTATTGCTTTGTAGAACATTTCAACGGCAATCGGATATTCTGCTCTGATGTAGGCGTAACCTTTTTGCGCACCAATTGCGTACGCGGCTATAACCATGCCCTCAAGGACTGAGTGGGGGTCTCTTTCAAGGAGTGTTCTGTTCATGAACGCGCCGGGGTCTCCCTCGTCCGCGTTACAGACTACGTATTTCACATCCCCTTTGCTATTATACGTGGCTTCCCATTTCAAACCAGTTGGAAATCCGCCACCCCCACGACCACGCAGACCCGAGGCTTTGATGATTTCAATTATCTCTTTCCTATCCATACCAGACAGTACCTTGGCCAGCGACGAATACCCACCGCGTGCCATGTAATCCTCGATACTCTCACATTCACTCGTACCGATGGCTTCCATGATATAGAACGTTTGATTTTTGAAAAACGTCGCATCCTCGAGTTTGAGAATCTTATTGCCGGTGACCGAGTCTGTGAGAAGGAGTCTTTCCACGGGTTCACCCTTGAGAAGTGTCTTTTCAACGATCTCCTCAACATCCTCAACCCTCACATGACTGTAGGTTATTCCGGAAGGCATTATTTTTACAAGTGGCCCCAGTGAACACAGACCACAGCATCCTGTTTTCTTAACCAGTTCGTCATCATCGTCAATCTTCTGGACAGAAACATCCAAACCTTTTGCCTTAATCACTTCTGCGAACTTAGCGTAAACCTTCCTTGAACCGCTGGCTGTACAACCCGTACCAACGCAGACGAAAACGGCAGGTTTTTGAAGTCTTTTCTCTCTCTTTATCTTAAGCTCCTCGATGTATTTCGTTAGTTCCTGAACGGAATCAAACCTTCTTCCCACTGTCACTGCCATCTCACTCAACCTGCCTTTCCTTGAGTTTTCTCAGAATTTCCTTTACCTTTTCAGGCGTCAGGTGTCCGTACACTTCGTCGTTTATAACCATCGCTGGTGCAAGTGCACACGCGCCAAGACATCCAACCTTATCCAAACTGAACTTCAAATCCTGGGTCACTTCGCCAGGTTTGATACCTATTTCTTCTTCGATAGATTTGATCAAGTTCATCGAACCTTCCATGTGGCATGCCGTACCGTCGCACACAAGAATCGTGTATTCTCCCTTTGGTTTGAGTGAGAACTGCGCATAAAATGTGGCAACGCCGTAGATTTTCGCAGGAGGTATTCCGAGTGCTACGCCTATATAGTTAACCACTTCTCTTGGAATGTGTCTGTATTCCCTCTGGACTTCAAGAAGGATTTTGATGAGCATCTCTGGCCTGTAATCGTACTTTTGAAGTATCCTCTCTACTTTGTCAAACGTGCGAGTCAACACAAAAACACCTCCAATCACCTTTTGCAAGTAATTTCAGCTTATTCGTGAAAAATCTCACGTTATTTTTTTCACGAAAATGATATATCAAAACGTGCAGTTTGTCAATAGGAAATTTGGAAATTTTTCACTATTATCATCTGTAAATTTTAAAAAAGAAGGAGTGGCAATTGCCACTCCTTTCTCCTACTATTCTTCATTAGTTTTATCGTTAAGACTGGTGTGCGTTCGAACTCACTTTAAGACATTTTGCAACATATGTTTTACTGTTGCCCTAACTGCCGCAATGACTATGTTTTTAACTTCGTAGTTTAGTTGAATCCTGATTGCAGGATTTAACTTACCAAACAACTTTAGGTCTATTCCTATGGTAGCTTTGGTGCCACTGATAGATATATCGTATAGGTCGATAAATTGGTCCGCAAGGTCCAATGCTTCAAAGATCTTGTTTAAAGAGAATTTATCAAAAATTTCCTTCAGCTTATCTTTCGTGAACAGGCCGTTTAGAATACCAATGTTGTTGTCCTTAAAGTCCAGCGTGCTTTTGTTGAGTTTTGAAAAGTCAATCGTGACACGCAACAGCAGGAACTTAGCGTACTCATCTTCTATCGTCTGACCGGTTTTGGGCTTTATCTCGACCACAAGTACGCGCGCAGGTACTACGTTGTCCAGTTCCCTAATTATTTCTATCAATTTTGTATTCTGGGTTACCATTAGCGTCCCTATTCTGAAGTCAACTTTTGAGAGTTCGCTAAGTTTCTCGAATGGTTTTGAATCTCCCGGTTGAAGCGCAATAGAAAGGTTCGTTTCGGCTGACTCACCGAGCGAAACAAGTGTCACTTTTCCATCCTTTCTGTGACCTTTTTCATTGGTTTGCGTTTTCTCATAGTCGTAGAATTCAACAAACACCTTCAACGCAAAGTCCACTGACTTCAAGAAGAAATCCATACCCTTTATTACCAAAACGTTTTCTTTAAATATGTCCATCATATCAAGCTCGTCGGTCGGCCGTTTTAATCCAGCTAAAGTGTTGAGCCTAGTAGCAAGGTCAGTGAAGAACGCGTCTGGATCTGATGGACTTCTTAAGTAGCCCTGAATATATTCTAAGAGCTGAATAAACTCTTCCACAAAGAAGTCCTCAGGTTTACTTTTTCCGGCATCACGAATTTGCACCAGAACTTCCTTTAGAGCTTCGCGGTTCTGATACGCAAAAATGAACGGCTCCATTAAGACTCTGAACAGCATAACGTCTCTGAAGTCCATATAGAGTTTCTCCGGAGCGTTAAGTGCTCTTCCTTTGATCTGACTCATGAAAGAGACCATTTTTGTCTTAGCATCGCCTGTGAGCTCTACACAGTACTCATGCCTTTTTTCCCATCTAAGTAAGTTCTCTACGGCATTTCTGTACTGGAGCATTTTCTCCATCAGTTTTCTCCTGTCGCCGGTGGCTAATGAGTCGAGGAATGCTATTAAACTATTAAGTACTTCACCTTCGTCGTCCTGAAGAATTTCCTTTAAAACGTCAGTAATTCTAAATTTTTTGTCTTCTTCTGGGGATTTTAAAACATCTACATCGGGCGTTTTTAGGAGCGCAATTGCGTCATCTAACAAACCTTTAAACTCTGGGTCGACCAGAATAGCCACCGCAAATGCCGGGTCTTGAGGACTCACCGCCGAAGGGTTGTCCACCTTAGTTACGAAGTTTGGACCGAAAAATTGTAATGTACAACTTGTGATAACTAAGACCAGAACCACAAGAGATGTTGCGAAAAATGGTATCACTCTCCGCTTCGCAGTGCATACCGCCATAGCTTCACCCCCTTGTAAGATGTGCACCTACAACTTATTATGCCACAGTTGAACTGTTTTTGTCAAGGTATTTCAAATGTAAATCATTTTCTTTGTCATCCCACCATCCACAACGAAACATTGTCCCGTTATAAAACCACTTTGATTCTCGTCTGCCAGAAAATAAACAATATTTGCAATATCTTCGATCTTCCCTACTCTTCCAACAAGATGCTGCTTGTGCTCTGTTTCGGAAACTTCTTCACCTTCGTGGAGTATCCACCCAGGACACACGGCGTTCACTCTCACCCTTGGGCCTAATGAATTTGCAAGTGCGTGTGTGAGGCCTAGAATTCCTGCCTTTGATGCACTGTAAGCCTCGTTTCCAGGCTCAGACATTAGCGCTCGTGTTGATGAAATATTCACTACCGCTCCCCTTCCCGGACTTTCGAGCATCAAGATAGCTCCGAAGCGTACCATAAGGAAGCATCCGGTAAGATTTACATCAATGACTCGTTTCCATTCTGTAACGGATAGTGAGAGGAAATCCTTAAATCCGCCAATTGCCGCGTTATTCACGATGGCATCCAACCTACCAAATTTTTCTTTGACCTTCACGAAAAACTCAGCAACGTCGTATTCATCGACAACATCACCAACAACTTTTAATGTTCTCTCCGGTTCGAAATTGAGTTTTTCCAGCGACTCAGTATCCAAGTCTAAGATGGCAACTGCCCATCCTTCGTTTAGGAATTTTCTTGCGATACCTTTTCCGATGTTTTTCGCTCCACCGCTGATGGCAACCACCTTCGTGTCTATCATTTTTCATCCCTCCAGAATGTGATGTAATTAGACAAAAAATGGCCGAGCACTGCCCGGCCATTTTGTGATTCTTCTTTACTCTGTTAACCACCGATATATTAATTTAGTGTAAATCCTGATAAATTTTTTGTACGAATCAAGTGACCATGATTCGTCTGGTTGGTGCATATGGGTTTCCTCGCCTGGAAAGACCGCTCCGTAAGCAACTCCGTATGGCACACTCCTTGCGTAAGTACCTCCACCGATGGCAAGAGGTTCAGTTTCGTCTCCCGTTTCACTGCGGTATACTTCAAGAAGCAACTTTACTAAACCGCTGTCCTTGGACACGTACAACGGTTTGGAATAACTCACCATTTCAACTTCAAACCCTTTCATTGCTTCCTTTATCTGCGATGTTAACATCTCAACATCGAAGAAGATGGGATGTCTAATGTTTATGACTGCGTGGATTTTCCCTTCTTCCAGTTTCAGGATTCCTAAGTTGCAGGTGAGTTTGCCGCTAACATTGTCCTGTCCAGCTATTCCCAGGTCGATACCATAATAATCTCTTCCAAGCCGCTTATATAAGCTTGAAACGATTTCGTTGGCGGGACCAAGATCAATGTGTGTCAGTAATTCAAGCATTCCAGCTGCCGCATTGATTCCAGCTTCAGGATGCGCACCGTGTGCGGACTTTCCGAAGGATTTTAAGATGATATTATTTCCTTCGATTTCAAAGCTGTACCTGCACTGCCCCTTGTAATTCGACACTAAGTAAATAATTTCCGAAATTTTATTTGTTTCAAGCACAGCGGTACACTCTTCAGGAACAACATTCGCCGCTGTCCCCCCTTTAAGTTCTAATATCTTGGTTTCATAACCTACGGGAAGTTCTTTCTTGATGGAGTAGGTCACTATGCCTTTCTCGGCAAAGACCAATGGAAAATCACCGTCTGGTGTGACAGCCGCGTCTGGGTAAGGTTCCTTGGAAAAATAGTATTTAAGGCACTGCGAACCGTTTTCTTCGTTTGTACCGAAAATAATTCTTACCCTGTTCTTTGGCCTGTCGACAAGTTCGGATGCAATTTTCAGAGCGTACAATGCACCAATGCTGGGTCCCTTATCATCGGATACCCCTCTACCGTACATCTTTCCATCCCGTATTGTCAGCTCGTATGGATCAGACGACCACCTTGAAACATCACCTTCAGGCACTACATCTAAGTGTCCTAATACAGCGTACAACCTACCTTTGTTACCATACTCCACATGCCCAGCAAAGTTGTCAACGTTGACAGGGTTGAATCCGAGTTCTCTTGCGATTTTTAGTGTTTCTTCCAACGCCTTTGCCGGCCCCTCGCCAAAGGGCATTCCTTCTTTCGGTTCACCCATAACCGATCTAATGCGAATGACTCTACCGAGTGCGTTAAGGATCTCACCAAAACGGTTTTCCACTGCTTCCCTTATTCTTTCATCGATGTTCATCCACTGCGCCCTCCTTATTACTTCACTTTTTCTATAAGTTTCAGCAACGCCCGTGCGGCCAATTGAGTACCTTCCTTTTCATAACCCTCAACACCAAGCATCGTTCGAATTTCGCCAACGTGAACACCAGTTTCGAACATCTTTGTAAGAAATTGCTCGGCTATCTTGTGATGAACCTGCTGCCTTTGGACCGCACCGAACGGATTGGCAAAGTAACTTTCGGTCATTCCCTCTTCACTTGTGGTACCTTTTGACATTCGTTTACCTGCCGAGAAAACCTTGATAGCTTCCTCAACACTGCTGAAGAAAACTATCCTTTCACTGTCTTCTTTGACTTCTGTGTAGTTGTTTGCGTAGAAGAAGAAATCTATCGGGGTTGGTGTGATAATATCTTTGTAGTTGTTGAATGGAACAATCACCCGAGCATTGATTTTGTCGGGGTTCATGAATATACTTCTATCCATTGTGTAGTAGGCGTACCCGGGTGGTAAGTCGTCGAGTCTAACGAATGCACCTGTCTCTGTGCCGTAGGCAACCACGCGACCGTTAATTATGTCCAAACATCCCATATCGTCGATTATTACATCAACATAGGCAACTTCATCAAGTCTGTTTAGCGCATCAAGTGTTTCACTCTTACCAGCACCGCTATCGCCAACGAACATTGCAACCGCACTTTTACCGTTCTTCAGCACGATCCTGGCCATGGAACCGTGAATTGGTAACTTACCCTGATCGATCCGGTAGAGGTTGTGGAGGGTGAGAATGGTCTTTTTCATATAACCAAAGTAGTCGTTCTCGTCGATTGCTGGGATGATACCAACGTAAAATTCTCCTTCGTTAAATATGACGCCGTTCTTCCACGCTGGTTTGAAATCCGGAATTTCCTCAGGCATAAGTCCAAAAATTAAGACACCGCAAACTTCGTTTTGCTCGATGGATCTTATATCGGCAAACTGGAAAAGATTGCCTAAACCGGCCGCGTGGCACAGAAATTCCTTGTGAACATAAACATACATCAAAAGATCCCCCACAAGGATTGGAACATGGTACCACTCACCCGTTGATTTCTCGAGCTTGATTTTTTCTAAGACGGGTTCATCAACCACGGGAAGGACACCCTTTCGTTTATTCGATCTGGTGTAGAAAATGACCGGTGGGTCGAAAATTGCTCCCCAGATAGTGGGAACGGATTTAAATCTTGTTAATTTCGGTTTTTCGACGTTCAGGTTATCAACCAGGAACGTGACCTGCGCGCCACTGGGCAGTTGCCGTACGATTACGGTCGAGTCATCAACGGTGATGTTCTTCATCACCGTCCTGTAGAGATTGCGGATAAGGTTTTTGAATTCCTCCGCCACCATCGTTGCTGTGAAGACTATACTCGTTCTGCGTGTGGGATCTAGTGTGTAACTTTCGCGTTTTATCATGAACCTGTGTTTGTTTCTCCAAAACGTGTAAAACGACTCAATGAACTTCGCAAAATCTTCTGGATTGACATAATTGATTATGGTTGTGATGTCTCTAACGTTTCTGAGAGTTAGTAAATGAATATATTCAACGATGTGTCGAATGTGGTACTCATCTCCAACGCGAAATGCCTCGAGTGCTCTAAGTAGAGGGCTATTTCGTTCTCTCAGTATCTCTATGTACTCGAGCAAGAGTTTTTCGAAACCCGAGCTGCTTAAAATCTCGCTTGAGTCTGTGTATACGATCGATCCATCAACTATAACCGTGCGACTGGGCTTGTCCACGAGAATCCCCCCCATTATTTTATATGCTTCAAGACTTCCATATTCTCGTCGAGAATTATAACACTGTCCTTTATAATGTTTTTGTAACTCTCAAGTGTTTTCCAGAACTTATAGAATTCAGGATCTCGAGAATAAGCTTCCGCATAAATCTTCGTTGCGCTCGCTTCTCCAATTCCCTTTATTCTCTCCGCTTCACTAAGGGCTTGCGCTTTAATGATAGCTGCTTTTTTATCGGCTTCAGCACGAATGCGTTGGGCTTCTTTTTCACCTTCAGCTCTGATGAGTGCTGCAATACTCTGACGTTCCGATTTCATCCTCTCAAAAACAGCACTCCGATTTTCCTCGGGAAGGTCGGTTTTTTTGACGCGCACATCGACAATTTCGATACCGAAATCTTTCAGCTTTTCTCTGGAGAAGCTGAGTACTTCACTTAAGAAGGATCGCTCCTGGGTCACGATAGTATCCAAATCCAGTTTTGCTAGAGTGTTCCTCAAACCTGAGTAAACAACATCGTCGATACGTGTTAAAGCAAGACTTTCCGTTTGCATGGTTTCTATGAATCTTTTGGGATCGGAGATGCGCCATACTACGTAAGAATCGACCACGAGGGTTTTTTTATCCTTTGTTATTATCCTCTCCGGCGGGATGTCGTATATTGCTTTCCGGCGATCAAACTTGACGACCCTATCGACAAATGGTGTTTTAATAGTCAAACCAGGTTTTGTAACGACCTTGACTATCTCACCAAACCTCAAGATTACAGCGTACTGCGTTTCGTCGACTATTACGAACGACAAGCTTAGAAAGACAATCAATACGATGGTCACGAAAATAACCGTTCCAAAGATAGTAACACGCGTCATCACTTTTCACCTCTAGTTAGCTCCGAGATGTTTAGCAAGGATAGTTTGCTAGAGCTATCGAGAATAAAGATACGCTTTGCTTGTGGTAATATCTCTTGAAGGGTTGAAAGTTTCAAGCGAACCTTAGTGACTTCTGGTGCACGTTTGTACTCGTTGAGTACGGCAAGATACCTTTGCGTCTCACCTTCGGCTCTCAGGATTTGCTGTTGAGCGTAAGATTGGGCTTCTAGGATAATCTTCTGGGCCTCACCTTCAACCTTGGGAATCAGGTTGTTTGCGTATTTGTTGGCTTCATTTATGTACCTTTCTTTATCTTGTTTTGCATTGTTCACGTCATCGAAAGCTTCAACAACCTCTTTTGGAGGTACAACTTCCTGGAGTAGCAAATTCACTATTTGAATGCCTGAGTCGTACTGATCGAGTAATCTTTGAACCATGCCAAGGCATTCCTCCGCCACCGCCTCACGTTCGGAGGTTAATATCTCGTCAACCGTTCTTTTGGAGATTCTGTCCCTTAAAGCTGCCTCAGTTGTGAACTTAACAAGGTACTCTGGCGAACGGATGTTGAACGCGAATTTCACAGGATCGGAAACCCTGTAAGAAACCACTGCTTCAACGCTGACGATGTTTCCATCACCAGTGAGCATAAGCGCTTCTAGCTCCGAAGATTCATACTTTCTATCCCCCACTGTCCTGAAACCTATCTCTTCCTTCCTGATACTCTGTACATCCACGATCACATGTGATTGGAATGGGAACGGAGCACGAACGTGGAAACCTGGCCCAACGACTGAGGTGAATTTTCCAAAAGTTTTGATGAGAGCAACTTGAGACGGATTTACCTGAAAGAAACCGGTTGCAAAATAAATAAAGATGGCTACAATTCCAAGTATGGCAAATATAAGCTTGCTTCTCACGGTTTCCCACCTTCTTGTGTGTAAGTTACCGGCTGCTGTGCAAAACAAGCTTGAATAGCTTTAGTAGTGGTACCGTTCGTTTTTAATTATCTTGAAAGCCCTGAAAAGTTGCTCAAGGAGCAAAACAACACAAAACTCATGTGTGAAGGTCATTTTAGAGAATTCCATAATAAATTGTGCCCCACGCTTCAGCGTTTCGTCCACCCCGACGGGACCTCCAATTACAAATACAAGTTCTTGGTTTCCTGGAATTTGCAGATTTACAAACTTAGCAAACTCCTCACTTGTCATTTGCCGACCGCCTAAATCAACAAGCACATACTTCCTGCCACGAAGCTTCTTGAAAATTTGTTCAGCCTCACGGCCCTTTATCACAGAGGTACTTTCTACGTTCACATCTCCTCCAACAGGAACAAATGAGACACGCACGTTAACATATCTTTTTAGCCTGTTCATGTAGTATTCATAGGCAGGCTGTAAATGTGTCGAGATTTTTCCGGGGACAATGATTTCGATGTTCAGCCCTGGCACCTCCGTTGCATTTTAGGTTTCGTTACTTCGGAGTGTAAAAGTAGACGTTACCGAGTTCCGTTACTTCACCGTTTTTAATAAGGTAATGGAGACATGAATCAAACAGCGTTTGATCATTCGAAAATACGAGCTCTTTTATGTACTCCAGTTCCTCCCTGAACACAAAGGTGTGCGATAGAACACGCTTTATATAATAAGAAAAAGTACGAGTTTTGAACACCTCTAGATCGCATACGAGTTTGGCTGGAGTGGAATACGAGATGTAATCGGTATCATCGATACCTTTTAAACACCCGCTACGCTTCACAGCTTCCAAGTAACTTTTGAATTCTGTGGATGATAGTTTAAATTCGCTCTGCTGAATCTGGTTTAGTGACTTTACTTTACCGTTCATGAAGGCTTTGTACACCTTTTCGAGGAAATTCACTAAACTTGTATACTCAACAGGATACTTCTCCAAGAGGGTAGCGAAAAAGGCTTTATTTCTAATTACGCTGTATGTGTTATCCTGCTTCTCGAGAATTCCATCGTGTAACAGTATTTCCAAAGCAGTCTTTAAGTCTGAAAGATTCACGTGATTAGCTTTAGAAAGTACTGATAGGCTTTCGTCGGTGAGCGTACCAAAGATTGCTTCTCTAATAAGAATCAGTTTAATTTCTTTCATCTTTTCCGGTCGCTCAACCTTTCGCTCGTAAATTGTGTCGACCAAACTACTCATAGTTTCATATCCATATTTACTAGGATTGATGTTGAAAGCATTCAAAAAGCGTGAGATATTCTCCACTGTGAATTCCTTTCCAGACCTTTTTAAAAAAATTTCGAGTTCCTCCGAGAGTCGGTCGATTGGATCAACAAGTCTCTCGTTTTTCACAATATCCTCGTACGGAATAAAGAGATCCACCGCGGAAACAAGCTCATAGCTGGTAGATCTCATCCTCGCGAGAGCAATTACGCGCTTTCCGTAAGATTTCAGCTTATAGACAAGTGCAGTGAAATCTGCATCCCCGGTCACAAGGAAGAAGGTATCAATAATTTTGTTGTGAAGTGCCATTTCAATGCAGTCGACGGCCAAACGGATGTCGTTGCCCTTTTTGTTTGGGAGAAACTCAGCTTCAGGAATTTCGACTAGCTCGATCCCATAGTTATAGAGTATGAACGCCGCCATCCGGTTTTTCGACCAGGAGCCATAGGCCTTACCACCAACAATCCTTCCGTGCTTCAGTGCCTCACTATACACAAGCTGCACATCGACTGGTTGATTCTGAAAATCGAACATGATGTACAAGTTCGAGTTCACAACATCCTCCACCCCTCAAATCTCAAATTTTACGCAGTAGGCATTGGGGCACTCCTTTTGGGTTAGCATTTCGTAAACCATCTCACCAACGGGATTATCAACTCCAGCTAAGAAATCGGCTAAGTGCAGATGAAGACATTTTATCTTCGTCAATTCCTTTATACCACCGCTTCCTACCCGGTTCAAAATCTCTTCCCACATCTTATCTTCCTCTTTCAAAAGTTTCAGTCGTTTTTTTCGTACTTCCTCGTGCGCGTTAATCAATCTCTGTCGAATTTTCTCGTTCTCTTGAACTATCCGTTCCAGTTTCGATATATATCCGTGTTCTTCAAGATGGGATACTTCTTTTAGGAGGTGCGGACAGGTAAGGTAGTGGATGGTTGGAAACGGAACACTATCACGAACTGGGTAACTTAAGATAACTACTGGAAAATTGTGGGAACAATATTTAACAACTCTCAGATAGTTGGAAATTCTACGCCCAAGCTGCTTTTCGACTATCTTTAAATCTTTATCACTAACGCGTTCCATTCGTCCATCACCAGCTGTTCAACTATTTGATAGCCTTCGAATAAACTTAGTTTCTGGGTTATGATTCCGGAAACAATTATCAAACCATTTTGCTTAAGAAAGCCTTTTGCATCCCTGAGCATCTGAATAATTATTTCGGCAACGATGTTGGAAACGATTATGTCGAATTGCCCGTCAACGTTCGAAAAGAGATCGGATTCCCTCACGTCAATTTCAACGTTGTTTCTTGTTGCATTTTCCTTTGCAACCTCGACTGCCAACGGATCGTTATCAACGGCAACTACACGTCCTGCACCGAGTTTTTTAGAGAGAATTGCGAGTATTCCGCTACCGCACCCAAGATCCAAAACTTCCATTCCGGGTTTCAAGTAATTCTTTAACAGAAGAGCACACATTCTAGTGGTTTGATGCAGTCCAGTTCCAAATGCAAGACCCTGCGGTATCTTCAAAACAATCTTTCCATTGGTAACCTCTAATTCGTGGTCTTCAGGATCCACTATTACACCGGGAATCATTTCGAAAGGCTCGGTTATAATGTTTTTTAACCAATCTTCAGGTCTACTTTCCCTTATGCCAATGTAAGCTAGGCCGACACGTTCCATCTTGGATATCAAATCCTGCTCGGGTTCCTCAAAATGTAAAACAACAGCGAGGATTTTTCCCTCGCTGCTCTCTGAAATGTAGTAATCGTATTCTCCATAGAGCTCTTCATCAACCTTTTCAAGAAGTTCATCCTTGAAGGAGAACATGATTTCTTTGAACAACTTACTCAGAGAAAACCCTCCTCATAACGTAAGTGTTCGTTCGAGGAAGATACGCAATCGGGTCATTTGCATGTCCGTACTTGCGCACCTCGAAATGGAGATGAGGCCCTGTAGATGTTCCTGTGTTTCCAGACCTCCCAATAAAGTCGCCTTTTTCGACTCTCAATCCAACGTAGACGTTAATCTTTGAAAGGTGTGCATAGTAGGTTTCGTAATCTCCATGATCAATTATAATCAGGTTACCATATCCACTCATCCAACCTGCAAACTTGACCGTCCCAGCTCTTGACGCGAACACTGGTGTCCCATCTGGTACCTTTATATCGATTCCAGTGTGGAAAAGTGTCCTACCGTATATTGGGTGTATTCTCCACCCAAACTCGGAGGTTATCTTACCATAAACGGGCCAGATAAAGTCAGAGAGCTGAGTGAATGAGGTGTTCACTCTACCAACCGGAACAAATATTTGCTTTCCAGCTGCCAAGTGCGCTCCTATCGATGGATTAACAGCGAGGATTTCGTTTACGTCGAGGAAAAAGTACTTTGCGAGTTCGGAAATACTCATCTTTTCTGGCACCTTGTACATTATACCGGGAACAAGTGGTATCGTGAGTGTGCTACCTACCTTAAGCGTTGTTGGAGAAAGACCAGGATTCCAGTCAATGAGTATCGGTATCGGAATACCAAAATTTTTAGACAAATCGTACAGGGTGTCTCCCTTCTGGACGGTGTAGTTTATGTAAAACGAAAATGCCGTCGTTATTGCTAACAAAAAAATCGTAACGATTATTTTCTTCATCTGAGCTCCTCCCTCCCACTATAAAATGAACAACTCCGAGTTATGGAAATCTGTTCTTAAACTGCTCTTCCCAAAATTTGTTACATAAACCGCTGTATATTTTACCACAAAAATTTTCCTTGTCAAAGCCCTGCTACAGAATTGTGGAAAAAACTCTTAGAACCTCATTATTTCTTAACAAAAGACAACAAAGCAAGTATATCGGCGGGTGTAACCCCGGGTATGCGCATTGCTTGTCCAACAGAAAGTGGTTTGATCTTTGAAAGTTTCTCACGCGCTTCGGTTGATAAATTCGGGACTTTGCTGAAATCAACATTTACAAGTGATACGTCTTCGTACTCTTTAAAGACTCTTACCTGATCAAGCATGGCCTTGATATAACCTTCGTATTTCAACTCTATCTCCAGTTCCTGAATTACCTCAGGATCCGATATTGGTTCGGGATCAAGTACCGAGATTGCCTGATAACTCACTTCGGGCCTACGGAGTAGTTTTGCAAGCCTTGTTCCCTCGGAGATTGGTGTGGTTCCCAATCTTGTGAGAATTTCGTTCACTTGCCCACTTGGCGGTACTTTCACGTTTTCGAGTCTTTCGAGATGATACTTGATTTGCTTTTCAAGCTCCAGTACCTTTTCGTAGAACCATTTTGGAACCAAACCAATTTTGTAGCCATACTTTGTCAATCTCAGATGTGCGTTGTCGTGTCGCAGTAATAATCGATACTCCGCTCTCGATGATAGTAAGCGGTACGGTTCGTCAACTCCTTTTGTAACAAGGTCGTCTATCAGCACACCTATATAGCTTTCGTACCTCTTCGGAACGAAATAGGGTTCTCCTCTTAACTTCAGCGCGGCGTTGATTCCCGCTATTAATCCCTGTGCGGCAGCTTCCTCATAACCGCTCGTTCCGTTGATTTGGCCTGCAAAATATAATCCTTCAACGATTTTGGACTCGAGTGAGGGATACAATTGTGTTGGATCAATGTAGTCGTATTCCACAGCGTAGGCGGGTCTAACAATCACCACGTTTTCAAGGCCAGGAATCGTCCTAAGCATTTGTATTTGAGCCACGTACGGAAGACTTGTCGATAAGCCGTTTAAGTAATACTCTTCTGTGTCCCTACCCTCCGGTTCGACGAATACTTGGTGACTGTCGCGCTCAAATTTAATGACTTTGTCTTCAATCGAGGGACAGTATCTCGGTCCTTTTCCTTCAATCAGTCTAACTTCACCGTATAGCGGTGAATAGATGAGGTAGTCGCGTATAATCTTGTGCGTCTCCGGTGTGGTGTGCGTAAGCCAACAGGGGTAATCTTTGGGAAGTATCCTCGGTTCGTTGAAGTGTGAAAAGGCCCAAGGTTTGTCATCGGTGTCTTGCCTGGTCATTTTTGAGAAATCTATACTTTTTTTGTAAACCCGTGCTGGAGTACCAGTTTTGAAACGGCCGACCTTAAATCCGAGTTCTATAAGTGATTCTGTGAGCCCTTTAGCGGAGAAGTCACCCATACGCCCAGCTTCAAAAGTTTCGCGGCCAACGAAGATTTTCCCACGAAGGAATGTACCAGTTGTGAGAATCACGGCACGTGCATTGTAATCTATCCCGAGTGCATCAACAAGTCCCGCAACTTTCCCTTTCTCAACCAAGATTTTTTTGACGATTCCGTATCGAAGCACCAAGTTATCCTGAAGTTCCAGCTTGCGTTTCATAGTCCTTGAGTAGGCATATTTGTCTATTTGGGCACGCAATGCTTGAACTGCCGGTCCTTTACTTGTGTTCAACATCCTAACATTTATCATTGTCTCGTCGGTGGTCTTTGCCATCTCACCACCAAGAGCGTCGATCTCCCTCACAACAATTCCCTTTGCCGAACCGCCTATGGCGGGGTTACAAGAAGCCCAAGCAACATTATCGGGGTTCCCAGTTAATATCAATGTACGGAACCCGAGCCTTGCCGTAGCAAGTGCCGCTTCTACGCCTGCATGTCCTGCACCCACAACGATCACGTCAAATGAGTAATCATCATCAGGTCGAACGAAGAACGTTGCCACTACTCAACACCTTCCCGAAGTTCAAATTCGACTTTTCGGTTCAACAAACTCATAAACTACCATAAACTATTTCACCGTTGACGAAAACTGCCAAGGGCTTGCTCCTAAACGGATCGGCATCGTAAACACAAAAATCCGCTAGGTAGTTGGCCTCCAACTTTCCAGCCTTAAAGCCCGCCATCTGCGAACCAGCTTCTGTGTAAAGTTTTACAGCATCCGGCAAATTGAACCCGAGTCTCATCGCGTTCTCGATCACGTAGCGCGGATCAGCTGGTGAAACTGGTGCGTCCGTAGAAAATGCAACTGAGAATCCTTCCTGAAACATTCGGTGAAACGGATACGATAGCTCGTACCGCACGTATCTAAGAAGTTCGAGGTCTTCGAAGTAGAAGTGCGGCTGTACACTGAGATGGTACGACCTAAGTCTGTAGAAATCCTGATTTCTGACGAACTGTACGTGTATCAATCTATGTTTCCCGTTAACCTTCAACCTTTCAAATCCGTTCAGCACCTCGTGAAGAGCCAAATCACCGATGACGTGAACACACAATTGCAAACCAGTCTTTTCCGCAAATTGCACGATTTCATCGAAATTTTCAGGAAGTGTAAAAACCCCATTTTTACCCGTATCCGAATATGGCTCGATCATATACGCTGTGCGTGCTCCAAGCGAACCATCCGCAAAAATTTTTATCGCACCTATTTTACCAATTCCAAACTCACCAAATTTATAATTCCATGGTTCGCTTGTGTAGAGTTTTTCTAATATCCTGAGTTTGCTCTCCATCAAAAGTTTTTTTAATGTTTCGAAAGAAACACCATGGAAATCATCGGAGTGCACCTGCGTGACTCCCAAACTCAAAAATTTCTCAACGCCCTTGTGAAAAGCTTCGACGTATAACTCATCCCCAAAGTAGCTCCAAATCTTTTCCAAATCGCTTTCAAAAATTAGATTGTCTTGAAGCTCAAGTTCTTTTCTGACACGCTCATTCACCCAAGCTGTATGGCCACACTTTCGAATGAGGATTACCGGTATAGTTAACTTGTTTGCCAGTGTAAGTAGTTCGTTTTTTGGAAGTTCCTCCCAACCCCTGGCGAGAACGTATTTTTCGTCTTTTACGCTTATTAAGATTGACTCGAGATTTTCGTAATTCAAGTTGTGGAAGATCTCAAGCATACCAGTACCTATGATGTGGGCATGTGAGTCCACGAAACCAGGCATGACAAACAGGCCCGTAGCATCAACTACGGGCCCGTCAACATGGTCGTACTCGGTTGCAATTTTTGAGCCTTTGACATAAAGGTTGCTCTTCTCGAAGTTAGTACCATTCCAGACCAAACAATTTTTCAATACCATACTACGATAGCAATCCCGCAAGCTCAAGCAGGTGTAAGTCAAGCTTCTTTTTCTCTTTTAGGACATCCGCGAGTGGTACAGTTACGATTTTACCACCTTGTAATGCGGTCATAACAGAAGTCTCGCCATTCAACAATGCGTCGACTGCCGCAACACCCATTCGGGATGCCAGCAATCTGTCGAATGCCGTTGGAGAGCCTCCACGCTGGATGTGACCGAGTATTGTTATTCTCGTCTCGTAGCCAATTCTGTGTTCTAAGTGACGCGCAACTGTGTAGGCACTCGCGGCACCTTCGGCTACGACAACAATACAGTTAATCTTACCGCGTTCTCGTTCTTGGAGTAAGCGATTACTCAACTCCTCATAATTTACGGGGACTTCTGGAACTATAATAGCTTCTGCACCAGTAACCAAGCCACTAACGGTCGCAATGTAACCTGAAGATCTTCCCATGACTTCTATGATGAACGCGCGTTCGTGGGAGCTTGCCGTATCCTTCAGTTTTTGTATCGCGTCAACGACCGTATTTAAGCACGTATCCACTCCGATACTCATGTCCGTCATCGCAATGTCGTTGTCAATCGTTCCTGGTACACCGATCACCGGAATCTTCTGCTCTTCGGCTAAAAACATTGCACCGTGCATACTTCCTTCGCCACCGATGACCACAAGGCCATCAATTCCGTGTCTTTTAAGAATTTTTGCAGCTTCCGCACGAGTCTCCTTCATGACGAATTCCGGGCACCTGCTCGTTCTAAGGATCGTACCACCTTTTTCCATAATCCCTCCGACGGAAGCAAAACTCAGCGGTTCGATTTCCTCATCAAGCAAACCTGCGTACCCTCTTTTTATACCATAAACTTCAAGTCCCTTCTTGATACCGTACCTGACGACCGCACGAATTGCCGCGTTCATACCTGGTGCATCTCCACCACTAGTCATAACTGCTATCCTTTTCAAGTCAGACACCTCCGCTCTGCACTCGAATTTTTTTGATATCTCTGAAAGCCCAGAGCATTTGCCAAGTAATTATACCATACAGCCTCTCTCTGGTCTATACACTCTATTTTTCTTTCTTGGTTCTTCTCCCTCTTTTCTTCTCTTCTGCCATTTCATGGGCTCTTTTCAGTGCTTCGACCACATAATAATTTACTGTGCCTCTCGGATAGTTCCCACTCTTATCCATCTTTCCAGCTTTCTTGTCAGTCATCAGTTCGAGTGCTTCGTCAACTTCGTCGACAGTCCAGATGTGGAATTTTCCCTCTTCAATAGCTTCGAGGACCTCGTCCCTTAGCACAAGGTTTTTAACGTTCGCACGAGGTATTATAACTCCTTGGTCACCAGTTAATCCTTTCAGCTTACAGATCCTGAAGAAACCTTCAACTTTTTCGTTTACACCACCAACAGGTTGAACATGGCCATGCTGGTTTATTGAGCCGGTAATGGCTATGCTTTGCTTCAACGGTATCTTTGATATTGCTGAAATTATAGCCAGAACTTCCGCAAGTGATGCACTATCACCTTCGACGTAACCGTAAACCTGCTCAAAGGAGATCGAAACACCTATTGAAAACGGCACCTGTCTGGCATACTTGCTCCCTAGATAACCGGTGAGAATCATAACCGCCTTGCTGTGGATTTGCCCACTCAGGTCTGCTTCTCTTTGTATATCAAGAATACCAGAAGTTCCAAGGTATGTCTTTGCTGTAATTTTCACGGGAAGCCCGAATTCGAAATCCCCAAAGTTCACCACAGTCAATCCGTTTACCTGACCGACAATCTTTCCCGAAACGTCAATCATCAACTCGCCAGTCTTGAACATTTCATCGTATTTCTCAACAATCAACTGGAGTCTATTTTCCCGTTCATAAAGTGCCTTTGTCACATCAGCTTTTTCAATATATTTGGCATCACGCTTTCCAGCGTAAAAGTTGGCTTCCTCCAGAAGATCAATTATCGAACCGAGTTTCATCGACAATTTTCTCCTGTCACCAGAAAGCCTAAAAGAGTACCACAAGATCTTCTCCAACGCGCTCCGTTTAACTGGCAGTAGTTCAGCCTCTTTAACATAGTCCGCTACGAATGCCACAAGATCGTTCACAGTATTAACGTCCGCGTCCAGTTCCCAATCCATCTCCACCTTCACCTTGAAAAGCTTTTCGAAATCTGGATCGTAATCGTACAACAATTCATAAACATCAGGTGTTCCTATCAGGATTACTTTTAGTTTCAACGGTATTGGGTCCGTCTTTAGCGTTGCAATTGTTGAATAACCGTAAGCTGTGTCGAGATTCTCGATCTCGATCGACTTGGCCATCAAAACTTTCTTTAACCTATCCCACACAAAAGGATGGATGAGTAACTCGTAGGCATCTATAATCAAATAACCTCCGTTTGCTTTGTGGATACTCCCGGGTCGGATCATTGCGTAATCGGTGTACAACATTCCTTCACGCTCAATGTACTCTACCTTTCCAAATAAGTTGTGATAAGTTGGTGTGTCCTCAAACACAACTGGAGCTGCATTTATTCCAGAATTGTCTACAAGTATGTTCACATTGTACGCTCGGCGGAAGTAGAATTCCAGGTCCGAGATCTTTTTTGTGGTACTCACCTTATCCACGAGGTCTTCTTTGATACGATGGATAAATTCACGCACGTCACTGTAGGGATACTTTTTTTCCAAACTCGAGAAGAGTTCCTCGGTTGCAAATAAAAGCGCATAGCGGTTCAAATCACGAACCTGTTCCTTGTAGCGTGCTTCGAGCTTTCTGACATTTTCAATGGTAGCTTCTATCAAAAGTTCCACTTTCTTTGAAGATTCTTGATAAACTTTTTTTTCTTCTTCACTCAGAGCTTCGAATTCCTGTTCGGTGAGGATTTTCCCGTCTTTCATGGGAAAGTAATTTACTCCTGTTGACGATACTTTTATAGCGAAACCGAGTGCCCTTGCTTTTTCTATCAGCTCGTTCGTATATCGTTCTTGAGCTGCTTGAAATTCTTCATCCAATTGCCGTCTTCGTGTCTTATAATCCTCGCCTTCAAATACCTTTGAGAGGCGATCCGTAAGGCTTTCAACCACTTTCTCTAAGTCTTTCTTAAAATCAGCTCCTTTGCCAGCTGGGAGAAATATCACCCTTGCGCGCTGTGGGTCCTCAAAGTCTGCAACGTATCCAACATCAGGCGGAACAGGCTTTTTTTGCGAATATTCTTGGACGAAATGCTTTGTGAACGTTTTTCGGCCGGTTCTCGAATGACCTACAACGAAAATGTTGTAGCCGTCACGTTCCATTTCTAGGCCGAACAGTAGTGCCTTGATTGCACGCTCTCTTCCTATGAACGACTGCGTTTTTATGACATCCATTGTGGAGTCTATTTTAGGAAGTAATTCGGTATCGACCGTCAGGTCCTGGACTCTGAGTTTTTGAATGGACAAGATTATCCCTCCTTTAGCCCTTAAGCTACTTTACTTCGAAGACAACGTTCACAGTTACCATCACGTCTTTTTCAACTGTTGACGTGTCGTACGTACCGTAGTCGCTAATTTCAGTACTGTTGGGCGCAAGTACCTGGACAATACCGCTCTTGGCGGATATCACTCGTCCGAGCCTAAGCCCACTTGTGTTAGCAATCTCTAAAGCTCTTCTCTTTGCATCTTTAACGGCTTCCGAGAGTAACTTTATGCGTAACTCTGGAAGTTTGGAGTAGTAGTACTGTACTGGATTTGATTGAAAGACTATACCTTTATCAAGCAGTTCTTGCGTTATAAGCTTTGACTTGTCGGCCATGCTTTCTACCTCTCTTGTTTCAACGAAAAGGTACTCAACCAACGTGTAACTTCGTTCCGTTGCTAACTGCTCAGGGACATAATTCTCCATCACCGTTACAGACGAAACCTTTATCTGTTCTCTGTTAATTCCGTGCTTTTCAAAGACGGACAGAACTTCGCTTTCGTAACGTTTCATCAACTTGAACGCCTCCGAAAGCATACTCTCCGATGTTTTTGTTGAAAAGCTTGACGACCAAGTTGCAACATCCGAAACTACTCTCTCTTTGGCTGAACCAGTGACGGTTACGGTATTTTGTGGTTGCTTGGATAAAAGGAAAAAGTACCCAAAGATTGTCATTCCCACGATGAACGCGACACTCAAAAGTGTCGCACTGAGTAACTTGTATCTTGCCTCACTTTCCAATTTCACAATCCCACCTCGCAATAGCATTAACGATCAATACCTGTGGTGTATATGGACACCGCTGTGCCTTTTTGAATCACGTTTCTTTGCAGTTCGGAAGCTATGTAGTCTTCCAACCACATGTCCTGACGAGCCTAAATACTTCCTTCCGGAGAAATCTCCTTTCTGCTCCAACTTGATTAGAACTTTTTTGTCAAGTCCTTTTGAAGAAAGAAGTGTTAGCATTGCAAAGGTTGCCAATGTTGCAACGGTATTCAACAGATAATAATGCCCGGTTGTCAAGAAAAGTTGGGAATAATCAGTCCAGCCGCTAACCGAAAGTTTGGAAAATGTGTAAGCAGAGTAAGCTCTCATAGTGTTGTTGATGAAATAGCTTAAACCCGAGAATGTTGCCACGTAATTTCTTGGAAGGTACGTGAGACAAAAGACCATATACATCGGTGTTGAAATATTCAGCAGAACGAATCGTAGTATGTAACCGAACGAAAACGCTATGGAATTCGACATGAGAATTGGTAGTGTGTATATCAGTAGCGTAACTGCTCCGTACAAGCTGAACAGAGATAACTTGTAACCAACTTTTTCGGTAAGTTTATGTGAAAAAAGCGAAGTGGCAGCAGTAGACAGCTGAGAAACAGCCAGGATTGCAGAAATTGCAGTTGGAGAAAAAGAGAAAATGTCATAAAAGATAACGTTCCCGAAGTTAATAAAAATGCCCGCTGCGAAACTTACCAGTGCTCCAGAAACTGTATAGTAAGCAAGCATCACAATTTGTCCGAGGTTCAGCTCGAGGATTCTCTCAAGCCTAGATGCGCGCTTGAGGTTTGGTAAAAGTAGAACCGGAATAACCGACGCAAGTGCGAAAAGCATGGATAGCGTTAGTGATCTGAAGTAACCTAACCATGGAGCTAAGAGTCCTGCTCCAAAGTATCCCAAGACACCTGTAAGCATTACAATGGCAAAATTGATATTCGAATTTCGTAGACGTTTCCTATCATCGGAGCTTTCGATAACGGAAATTGTCGGTAATATAATTGATGTGTCGAAAAAGCCAAAAAGCAAAGAAAGCATAACGATTAGGATAGGTGTATTTGCCAACAACCTTAAGAATCCTAGCAAGCTGAACAAAGGTATTGTTAGTATTATCGTGTTTTTTCTTCCGATACGATCCGACAGCGAGGAGAAAAACAAGCCCCCAAACGCTAGGCCCCAAGAATAGTAGAAGGTGGCCCTTCCGACTACAACGTTATCAAAGCCCTGCGACCGGAGAAATAGGTTGTAAAGAACAGAATAAGAAGACCTCGCAACTCCAATAAGAAAGGTGTAAACATTTATCCATAGTGCACTCAAAGATCCGCACCCCGCAGATTCTTTATGCTTAACTTCTTGTATTGTGATTCGGCTATATTGGTACTCTAACTCTAACACTATTATACTCCAATCAAATGTATTATACCTCAAATGAAACCGCGAGAAAACAGGTTCGCAACCTTTAATGTTAAAGGCAGGTAACGAAAAATATGTAGATTAACTTACATCACATATATAGTGCAACATTATATTAACATTACTGTTCTTCAATTGTTTCATCGGTTTCTTTGAGTTAATTGATTTTTCTCAACCTTGCCGCTAATATATATTAGTGCCGTCAAGGAAGGTTGATTCCGAAACCGACCTGTCGAGGTGTTCCGATGTTTGAGGGTCTGAGGGAAAAGCTATCGAATGCGTTCAGAGTTTTATCTGGAAAAGGAAAAATTACTGAAAAGAACATTGAAGAGGCAGTTCAGATTGTAAAAACTTCACTCTTGGCAGCAGATGTTTCTTACAAGGTTGTTAAAGAATTCGTAGAAAACGTCAAAAAGCGCGCGCTTGGTGAGGAAGTTTTGAAATCACTCACACCGGATCAGATGTTCATTAAAATTGTCAGGGACGAGTTGGTTCGGTTGCTAGGTGAAAGGGAACCTCTAAAGCTTGTGCATAACCCTTCTTACGTTATGATGGTTGGGCTCCAGGGGACCGGAAAGACAACGAGCGCTGCGAAGATCGCAAATTATTTAAAAAAGCAGGGAAAACGACCTATTTTGGTGGCGGCCGATACCTACAGACCCGCTGCAATTGATCAGTTGGAGGTCCTTGGTAGGAAAATTGGTGTGCCTGTAATTACAGGTGATAGGAGAAACGCGATAAAGATTGTTCAAGATGCGATGAGACAAGTTAAAGATAGTGGGTATGACGTCGTAATACTTGATACTGCCGGTCGACTTCATGTTGACGAAGAGATGATGCAGGAGCTTGAAGAAATAAAGAAAATGATCCGGCCAGACGAAATACTCCTCACAGTTGATGCGATGGCAGGCCAGGATGCAGTTAATTCGGCTAGGACTTTCAACGAAAGACTCGAAGTCACCGGGTTTGTCGTCACAAAACTCGACGGTGACTCGCGTGGTGGAGTTATCCTCACCATAAGGTATATAACCGGAAAACCTGTGAAGTTCGTTGGTGTTGGTGAAAAGGTTGATGACTTTGATGAATTTTACCCTGATAGAATTGCGAACAGAATATTAGGGCTTGGTGATGTTCTATCACTTATTGAACGTGTTGAGCGTGAACTCGACCAAGAGAAACTTGAAAAGATGGGTCAAAAATTTATCAGAGCCGAGTTCACGCTTGAAGACTTCAGGGAGCAAATTAAAGAAATTAAGAAACTTGGTATCGATAAAATACTTGAGGCACTCCCTGGAGCTTCTCAGGTCGACCTTGATACAAGCGAAAAAGAACTTAGAAAAATCGAGGCAATAATCAATTCTATGACTCCTCAAGAGCGTAACAACCCTGAGATTATAAACGCTTCGCGAAAGAGAAGAATTGCGGCAGGTAGTGGTACTACGGTCCAAGACATCAACAAGCTCCTGAAATCATACGAGGAAATGAAAAAGCTTATGAAGATGTTCAAGAAAGGTAAGATGCCATTTGGGCTTAAAGGATTTAGGTTTTAATGTCACACAATACTTTAGACGGAGGTGTTTTTGGTGGTTAGGATTAGGTTAACACGTATGGGTAAGAAGAAACAGCCTTTCTACAGAATTGTGGTTGTTGACCAGAAAAAGAAAAGAGACGGCGCTTACATTGAGAGCCTCGGTTACTACAACCCGCTGAAAGAGCCGTATGAAGTTAAGGTTGACATTGACAGAGCAGTCGAGTGGATGCTTAAGGGAGCACAACCAAGTGAAACCGTTGCGAAGTTGCTTGGTAAGCTAGGCCTTTTTGAGAAACTTGCCGCGGCGAAAGCCAAAAAGGAGGCTTAAGTGTGAAAGATTTTGTTGAGTACGTCCTCAAAGCAATTGTAAAGCATCCAGAACACGTCGTTGTAGTGGAGTATGAAGAGGACGGAAAGAAGGTTTACGATATCTCTGTGCACCCGGATGACGTCGGACAGGTCATCGGTAAGGATGGAAGGACAATAAAGTCTATAAAAATACTCATGTCCAGCATGTCCGATGATTCAGACTTTATTTTACGGGTGCTAAGGTGATGAAAAGATGAAACGTGTCGAGGAGCTTCTTAAGGAAAAGGTACCAATTGGTGTGCTGAGTAACACCCACGGTCTGGAAGGGGATATGAAATTTTACCTGTTCTCAAACGTTCCGAGTTTGGC
>JAUQPP010000074.1 GCA_030550315.1 Thermotogota bacterium
AACAAAATGATAAGCGATTTGAAATTTAGCATGTCTTGTTGTTTTGATTTCTACCATATGCAATCACCTTCAACAGTTATTAATTCACACAATTTGCTGATTTGATTATACCATAGACAAGGCAAAGAATCAACGCTCTGTATCCCCGCATTAAAATGCCGGGCTTTAGAGCATCAAAGCACTGTAAAACGGCCAAAAACGCTCGAGAAAAACATAACGCTTGGTTTAACGTTTCTGAAGAGCTCGAAAAACACCAAGATGAAGAGTGTTCCGTAGAAAACGGCAAATGGTCCCACATTCCCCTTGGACATAATCTCAAGACGTCTGTCCTTAGAAGACTGGTTCAGAAAACCATCGAACATATCCAAGAGGCCATCAAAGTGGAAAAGGTCGAAGAAATAAAACCCCACTGACAAGCCCAAGGCCGTGACTACCAGCTCCCACTTGTTACCTGCATTGCAGGCCATCCATCTCATAAAAGCGTACAGTAAGCCTGGAAGGTATCCAACGGTGGTGAAAAATCGTGGAGATTTTCTGAACCGCTCTTTCCAGTTCCCTCCAAAATTGACGTTGCTCGGCAACCTTGTTAAGAGCGATAGCGTTGCTGAGAGAGTCTCAAAATCAACTCTGATATGATTGCATAACCTATTCCACATTGTTTTTCCACCACTCCCAGAGTCTAATAGATTCTATGAGGTCGCGCAGATCGAATATTTCGAAGCAGATGAGTTCTGTTGTGAAAAGTCTGTGTCCAAGAGTCTTAAAGGTAGCCTCAAGTGTGGAGGTGTTCAACCTCACATGGTCCCGTCTGTCTGAAATTCCCATCAGGTGGATTTCAACGACGTTTTCCAAGAAGCTTTCATCCACGTTAACACCGAGCGAATGGTGTCCCACATCAAACACTGTTCTGTGATGCACAATATACCGCTCAGCAAGGTTCTCCACCGAAACCTTTGGAGCGAAATTAATGAATTCATCGAACCTTGGATCCGTGTACGGATGAAGAACATAGTTAACCACCGAAAGCTTGCAAGAAAGCTTTTCAAAATAATCGTACGCCTTTAAGACTTCATCAAAGTTATTAGTTGGTAGGTGAACGGTATAAATCAGGCCGTATCTCTCGTGCAACGAGATAAGTTTCTCTTTCTCAGAGTCAAAAAGCGCCTTTGTCTCTCTGTCCCATTGGTAAACCAACAACTCGACAAAATTTAGTGACTGAGCAACTAACCTGGCATTTTCGTAGTAAGTGTCCGGCACGAGCCAGGATGTAGTACCGATGAGTTGTTTCTCTGTTGTTCTCGCATTCATTTGATGCGCACTCCAATCCCACTGATAACGAGGTAAACTTCTTGAGCGATTTTTGCCAATTCGTTGTTCCATCTTCCGAGAATCTCTACGTACCTTCTGGCTAAATTGTTTTCAGGAATGATTCCCCATCCAACCTCGTTCGTTACTATAATGAGTTGTGACACCATGGTTTTCACAACATCAACAAGTATGTTGAAACGGCTTTCCACGTCTTCATTGTAATGTAACAAATTTCCGAGGTACGTTGTTAAGCACTCAAGTACGATAACATCGTAGTGCCTATCTATTTTTTGTAAAATGGTTGCGATATCGACAGGTTCCTCGTACGTGTCGAACAGGTTCTTTCTCTCCTCCTTATGTTTTCTAATTCGTTCCATCATCTCATCGTCAAAAGGAACACCCGTTGCCAAAAAAGCGCGCTTTTTATATCTAAGAGCCATCAAAAGTGCGAAAGTACTCTTTCCCGATTTCACTCCGCCTGTAATGAGTATCATGCCTGATCCGTCCCTTTTGAAACACCAGCACTCTCGAAAGTTGCCATTTCCCTGATCATCTTAATTGCCGCCTCGATAATACTCATTGCCAACACGGCACCGGTACCTTCTCCGAGCCTCATGTCCAGATCCAGGATTGGACGAAGTCCCAGTTTATTCAAAATAACACCGTGACCTTTGACTTTTGATCTGTGACCTGCGAACACGTAATCGAGAATGGATGGATCTATCTTCCAAGCGATTAAGAGCCCTGCGGTTGTTGGGAAGCCGTCGATTACTACGGGAATTCTTTGCTCGTAAGCTTCAAGAACGAATCCGGCCATTTGACCTACGCAGTATCCTCCAACTTTCGTGAGAATATCGATAGGGTCATCTGGGTCTGGCCTGTTCACCTCTAGTGCCTTTAATACGGCTTCCCGCTTTCTTTTTAATCCTTCCGCATCTAATGGTGTACCGATATCGAGAATTTCATCGATATCAAATCCCATCGCGCAAGCAATTGCAGTTGCCGTGGTTGTGTTTCCAATTCCCATATCACCAATGGCAAGTAAATCTGCTCCCTCGCTGATCGCCTTTTTTGCTATCCCCTTTCCAAGTTCAATACACCTCTCAGCCTCCTCTTGGGTCATTGCGGGTCCTTCGGTGAAATCCCTCGTTCCATAGTTCACCTTGGCGCTGATGAATTTTGGATGTTCTATGTCAAAATCACCGTCAACACCAGAATCCACGACGTACACGTCTGCACCAACGTGTCTTGAGAAGACGTTGATTGCTGCCCCACCTTTGAGGAAGTTGAGTACCATCTGGTAGGTAACTTCTTTCGGATATGCGGACACACCCTTTGCCGTGACACCGTGGTCGGAGACGAAGACGTAAACACGCTTGTCCTTGGGTAACTCGGGGATAACTCGTTCTTGAATAATTCCCATTTTGAGAGCAATCTCTTCCAAATATCCAAGACTTCCGACCGGTTTTGTCAGGTTGTTGAGTCTTTTGATGATTTGGTTTTGCAATTCAGTGAATCCCAACTTTTGACCCATCGCGTAACCCCCCTACTACTTTTAAATCAAACAAAGAATTTCCCAACAAGCCCGAGCTTGTGGGAAATACATGCCCTCAAGGCCGGTCTCCCGGCTTGCGGATCATCCTACTCCCCACACCTTCCCAGCCGATTGGCCAGTGGCATTTTGTGGGTTTCGTACCCGCTCACGGTTGCTGGGCAGCCCCGGATTTTCACCGGTGTTCCCGCTTGAAAACACCTTGAGGGGAGCCATATCGATATTTTTCTTTTTCATTATACCACAATTAGCTCCTGTGATGGAACGCCAATTTACCAAAATTTCTCGATGTGCTATAATCAATTCAGACCTGAAACTTTTAAAACACGAAGCGGCCTATAGAGGTATCGAGTGATGGACGAATTGGTGAGTGTGATTATTCCGGTTTACAACGTGGAAAATTACTTGAAGAAGTGCGTTGAATCGCTTTTAAAACAAACCTATCAAAGATTAGAAATAATTCTCGTTGACGATGGTTCGACTGATCTCTCCGGAAGAATTTGCGATGAATTTTCAGGACTTGATGGGCGTATTAAGGTGTTCCACAAAGAAAACGGTGGATTGTCCGATGCCAGAAACTTCGGTTTACAACATGCATCCGGAGAGTTTGTTACTTTTGTGGATAGTGATGATATCGTCTCGGAGAGGTATGTTGAAGTATTGATGAACGGTATAAGCGATTACGGAGCTGAAATCAGCATCTGCAATTTCAAAATGTTTTTTAGCGAATCTGAACTCCAGATGATTCCACAAAACAAAGCTTCCTTTCAGAAAATCTTATCCAACATCGACGCACTCGCTGAAATTTACGGGCCTTTGTACGTGCAATTTACAGTTGCTTGGGGTAAGCTGTACAAAAGATCGCTTTTCGAAGGCATTAAATTTCCTGTTGGAAGGCTCCACGAGGATGAGTTTACTACCTATAGGCTACTTTGGAGAGCGAAAAGGATTGTGTATACTGATGAAAAACTTTACTTTTACAGGCAGCGTCCGGGTAGCATCATGAGTTCGTTCAACATGCGAAGAAGTTACGATTCGATAGAGGCCATGAAAGAACGCGTTGAGTTCTTCAAAGAAAATGGTTTAAAAGACCTTGCTATCTTGACTGAAAAAAGATTGTTCTGGAGCATATTAGCGTACCTAAATAGGTCTGGCCAGACGGAAATAACATCAAATTATGAGCACAGGAAATTTTTAAAGCTTGAGTTGATAAATTTGATAAAACACTCCGAAATTCGTAATCCCCTCTTCCGATTTTTGATGTTAGTTTCTGTTCCGTTACACAGTGCCGTATACCAGGCTTACCGATTATACAATGCTGTTGTGTTAAAATTTAGAGGTAAAAACGTGAAAGCGGGCGACTGAAAGTGTGGAATCTGAGAATCTTAAAAAACAAAATCGGCGCAAAGATCTACTATTCAAAAAGAACACGTGAAATTTTGCGGTCCCTCAATTATCAGAACGATGAGAGACAATTTGTACCACTGTTAAACACACCTGAACACGGAAACCTTGGTGATCACGCTATAGTCCTTGGGGAGCTTTTCTTTCTCCAAGATACCTTACCGAATTTGAAAGTAATCGAAATTTCCGGTCACCACCTTAGGTTCGATAAAAATCGGGTCATAAAGTTGTTGAACAAATCAAATGTAATATTGGTGCATGGTGGAGGTTACCTGGGTAACCTTTGGCCAAGAGAAGAGGAATTGTTCCGAGAAATTGTTGAAAGATTCGCTTCAAAGAAAATATTTTTGTTTCCTCAAACAATATACTTCGACAAAACTCATGGAGGGGATCAGGAAGAGCAAATTTCAAGAAGTATTTATGCTTCCCACCAAATGATTCATTTTTTTGCTCGTGAAAATCAGTCATTCAAGCTCCTAAAAGAAGGATTCAAATTGGAAAGAGTTTATTTGATGCCGGACATGGCACTTTATTTGACCTTTGAACGCGACGTACTGGGTGTACTCGCACACTCTAAACCTAGGAAGAATATGGCAGTTTTCTGCATGAGAAACGACAGAGAAAGGGTACTAAACGACCTGACAAATCAGGAAATTGAATTACTTGTGAGAAAAAAGAATTACGAAGTCGAATACACCGATACGGTGATGAACAGTCTTGTTAGACCTCACGAGAGGTTGAACCGTGTCGCCGAAATTTTTGGGAAGTTTTCAGAGAGTAGGTTAATCGTTACGGACAGACTCCACGGGATGATATTTTCATTTGTAACAGGCACACCTTGTATTGCTCTGGATAACTTAAGCGGAAAGGTTCGTAGTTTTCATGAAACGTGGTTCAAAAACGTTAGCTTCATCAAATTTGTCAGTACTCCGAGCGAAGTTGAGGAAAGTCTTGAAATGTTGTTGAAGTTGGGAGAAGAGGATATTGCAAAGGAATTAGAACTTGCCAAGAAGAACTTTAAACTTTATTTTGAAGAACTCGCTTCCTTGCTAAAGCGCGAAATACGGTGGTGATTAAAGAATTGAGTGTCTACAAAAGGCTAGTGTTTAACACTTTGCTCTTTGCGATTGGTAATTTCAGTTCGAAAGCCATTAACTTTTTGTTACTGCCTGTGTACACTCGAGTCTTAACACCAGCCGATTACGGAAGATTAGACTTACTCAGTACGACCGTCTCGTTGTTGTTTCCCTTTGTTACCTTTCAAATTTTCGACGCACTCTTTCGTTTTGCTTCGGAGTTAAAGTCCACCGAGTCTAGAACTGTTATTTTCTCTTCGGCGTTGATTTTTTCAGTTGTGATGAGTTTAATACTGATACCATTTTATCCGCTATTTACTCGCAACAAGTTTTTCTCTGGCGTTGTGTTGTATTTTTATCTATCGCTTTTCTTATCAATCCTTCAGGTTGGTGTAAAGCAGTATCTCAGGGCTTCCGGTCGGGTTTCATTGTTCGCAATTTCGGACATCCTATACTCCTTATCGCTTGCGGGCTTTAACATCCTCTTTCTGGTCATCTTTCGACAGGGTATTGATGGTTATCTTCGCTCGACGATATTGGCCCAGGTCCTTACTTTACTGTTCTTGTTCCTCCGAGCCGAGCTATACAGAGAATTAAAATTATGTTTTGATGTTGAAACTATAAAGTACATGCTCCGTTACTCCATACCACTCGTACCAAACAGTATTATGTGGTGGGTTGTAAATGTTTCAGATCGTTACGTGCTTACGTATTTCCTTGGAATAGAGTCTACCGGTTATTATTCGGTGTCTGCAAGATTTCCTGCACTTCTCATGATGATGTACAGCGTTTTCTTTCAAGCGTGGCAAATCTCAGCGGTAGAGGAGTTTGGAAAAGATTCCTATTCGGAGGTTTTTAAAAAGACTTTTGAAGTTGTCTCTGCAGGAATGTTCACACTTGCCTCAGTATTGCTGTTGGTTTTGAGACCTGTTGTTCGCTTACTCGTCTCCGAAGTTTACTATCCATCCTGGCGTTTTGTTCCTTTTCTCTTACTTGGAGTTGTTTACCAGTCTTTTTCAAGTTTTTATGGTGTCAATTATATTGCCTCAAAGAAAACTGCAGGTGTTTTCTCAACTTCTGTTGTTGCTGCTCTGGTGAATTTCGGCGTAAATATTGCCTTGGTAAAACGCTTAGGGATACAAGCTGCTTCCTTTTCAACGTACTTAGCTTATCTAGTCATGTGGTTGCTACGTGTTCGTGAAAGTTCAAAAGTTGCCGGTGTTACGATCAACTTGCAAAAGGCTTTTCTTTCTTCAGTATTTGTACTCTTCCAAACGTTCCTGGTGCTTCGCTTTTACAATCAAGTTGTTTGCTTGCTTTTTTCATTGCCGATAACAATTGGTATTCTCGTCATATACAAGAGCGATTATGCGAAGCTTGTTAAATTTATTCTAAAAAGGAGTGAGCAACGATTGTAAAACCTTTCGTTTCCTTCGTGATTCCTACATATAACGTCGAAAAGTACGTTGAGAAGACTCTTGAGAGTCTGCTAGGACAAACACGAAAAAATTTCGAAATTTTGGTCATTGATGATAATTCAACGGACGATACCGTTCGCACAATTGAAAATGTTTTGACCACCCAAACTTTAATCCCATGGACCTTGGTGCGAAATCAAACGAACCTCGGGCCGGGAGCGAGTAGAAACTTAGGGATTGAAAAAGCACGAGGAGAATACTTGATCTTCCTTGATGGTGATGACCAGGTAGAACCAATGCTGGTTGAATTACTCGAGGAATGGAGAGAAGGTTTTCAAGGTGGTAAGGAAATTGATATTTTTCTTTGGAAATACATGGAACTTACCGCTGACGGAACAAAAATTCCACCAAAAGTCCCTTTCAATGGTGTAACATCAAATATATTAACCAACAACATCGAAATACTTAAGGCGATGTTAATAGAACGAACATTTCATGTTTGGACCACCAGTTTTGCCGTAAGAAGAAGCTTGGTGGAAGAAAAAAAGCTAAGATTCCCAGAACATTGCCGAAAAGGTGAGGACCTTACTTTCATTATCAAAATGCTCGCCCAAGCTCGGATTTTTTGTTTTTTGGACATTGCACTTAGCTACTATGTTCAACGAGGAACCTCGGTTTCCAGGATATTTTCTACAAGTGACTTAATAGTGTACAAATGCTTGACAGATGCTTGTGAGTTGGTCCTTCATGAAACAAAAGATAAAGAACTGTTCAAAGCTTGCAAAGAACTTGCCTTTTTCAGATTTCTTAACTACTTTGAAGCGCTCTCGTTGAAACACAGAGACGCTGCAAAGTGGTCGACCTTTACTTCAAAATTACGTTCAGAATGTAATGTGGATATGGAGATTGAGGAACTTGTGAATTTGGTGCACAAACAAATTTCCCAGCATGGAAAATTAGTCTCGAAACGTACTTGTAATGAAATAATAAAACTCACTTTATTCAGATTATCACCAC
>JAUQPP010000014.1 GCA_030550315.1 Thermotogota bacterium
ATGACCACTTCTCAGTTGTTATGTGTGATATTGACAACTTCAAGAAGATAAACGACACTTATGGGCATTTGGTCGGGGACGAGGTACTGAAAGCCATAGCGAAGGTGTTCCGTGAAAACTTGAGAAGCCAAGACCTTGTGGGAAGGTTCGGTGGTGAAGAATTCCTGTTGGCTTTTCCCCATACCGATGCGGAGGAAACAGTAGTCGTATTGGAAAGGTTAAGAAGGGTGTTGAGGGGGCTTGGGCAGTTCCCGTTTTCTGTAACACTTAGCTTCGGAGTAGCTGAATATAAGGCAGGAGCTGTAGATTCGGTTGATTCTTTGATCATAAAGGCCGATACCGCGTTGTATCACGCGAAGAATACGGGAAAAGATAGAATCGTCCGTTATGTGGAGGGAATGACAGGTGGACTACACGCTTGAGAACTGTAGAGAATCGGTTTTAAAAAAATACGGACGTCGGTTCGTAGAGTTTTTGTGGGAATACGGATGTGATGTTTTTTTGTGTGAATCGATGAGTGGACACGTTAGTTTTAGACTTGGAGGCTGTGTTGAAGTTTTCATTGTTCCTAATTCACTCGAGTCGTTGGTAAGTACAATCAAGTTTTTGAGGAATGAAAATTTGCCATTTAGGGTGCTTGGAAACGGGACAAATATAGTTCCCGGTGACGGATTTATCGAAACTTTAGTTGTTTCAACGGAGCGTGTCTCTGAATTGTCTACGGACGGAACGAAAATTTACGCTTCCACAGGTGTATCTTTCAAGCGTTTGTGTCAGTTTGCCTTAAAAAACGGACTTTCCGGCTTTGAAAAGGCTTACGGCTTACCAGGTTCGGTAGGTGGGGCAATTTACATGAACGCTGGATGTTACGGTTGGGAGACGGCGGAGAACGTTGTGAGCGTAACGGTTTTTGATGGTGTTGATGTTTATAATATTTCGAGAGAAGAAGCCAAGTTCGATTATAGATCCAGCATCTTCAGAACTGATAGGAACTTGGTGATACTTGGTGCAACTTTTACGTGCAAGCCGGGGGAACGTAACGCAATTGAACACGAAATGATGGAAACGCTAAGGCAAAGGTATAAAAAACAACCCCTGGAGTATCCGAGCGCTGGTAGTGTCTTCAAAAGGCCGCGGCAAGATTTTTACGTTGGTACTGCTATTGAGGAACTTGGGCTGAAAGGTTACACCATCGGTGGTGCACAAATCTCGGAGAAGCATGCGGGGTTTATCATCAATAAAGGCGGTGCCAGTGCGTCGGATGTTAAAGCGTTGGTCAAGTTTGTGAAGGAAAAGGTTAGAGAAGTGTATGGTGTTGAACTTGAAACCGAGATAGAATTCTGGGATTAAATATCTCACAAGTACTTAGTTAGGAGGTAGACTATGAACTTTGGAAGACTGGTGTGGGAGAAAAGGACAAAGGAAGAGATTGAGGGATTTGCCGAAGAGTACGTGAAGTTCGTGGATTTTGCGAAGACTGAACGGTTGGCCATCGAGTATGTGGAGTCCGCCCTCAAAAAGGCAGGTTTTTTGCCTCTTGAAAAGGCTGAAAGTTTGAAGGATGTGGTTGGTGTCTACTTAATCAACCGTGGTAAATCACTGATTGCTATCAAAGGGAACGTGGAAAATGGAATAAATCTCATCGCAGCTCATGTGGATGCTCCTAGACTGGACTTAAGACCTTATCCATTTTTCGAAGATAATGGTTACGCGCTGGCTGAGACCCACTACTACGGTGGTGTGAAGAAATACCAATGGTTCAACATTCCGCTGGCTTTGGTAGGAGTTGTTGTTAAAGACAACGGGGAAAAGGTAAACATCTGCATCGGCTGTGATGAAAAAGATCCCGTTTTCGTATTGCCAGATTTGCTGCCACACCTTGATAAGGAAGACAAGAAGGTTAGCGAACAATTCCGGGCTGATAAAATGAACGTTGTTCTCGGCTCGGTTCCTCTTAAAGATGAGAAGAACGACCCCGTAAAGAAGCACGTTCTAAAGATTCTCAAAGAACGGTACGGGATAGATGAGGAAGATTTCGTGAGCGCGGATCTTGAATTAGTTCCGGCCTTTAAACCACGGGTTGTGGGAATTGATGAAAGTTTTATCGGTGCCTACGGGCAAGATGATAGAGTATGCGCTTACCAAGCTCTCAGGGCATTTCTGGACGCCGAAACGGTTCCAGGAGGAAAGGCTGTGGGGCTGTTACTTCTGGACCGAGAGGAAATAGGTAGCGAGGGGGATGCAGGTGCCCAGGCGAGGTTTTACATTGCGTTTTTAAGGAAAGTGGTGGCGAGAAGTGGTTTAGGAAACGAAGAGACGATTTTAGATGACATTATCTCAAATTCAACGGCTATATCGGCGGATGTTACTGCTCTGTACGATCCTTCATTTTCCGATGTACACGACAAGCTGAACGTGGCAAAACCTGGGTATGGAGTTGCTATAGTTAAGTATACCGGACGTGGTGGGAAATCAGGAGCGAGTGAGGCACACGCAGAGCTTGTCGCCAAGGTCAGAGGAATACTGAACAAACACGGTATCTCGTGGCAAACGAGCTTGCTGGGCAAGGTTGATGTAGGTGGTGGGGGAACTGTGGCGAAGTTCCTGGCAAAGGAAGGTTTCAACACAATAGACATGGGACCGGGACTATTGAGTATGCACTCTCCGTTTGAGCTGATTTCCAAAGCGGATCTGTACGAAACGTATCTTGCTTTCAAGGTCCTTTTGGAAAACTTGTAATCCACAAGTCAATTTGAAGGGGTGTGGGTATGCACGTCGTTGTCGACGATAATTTCTTTGAAGAACTTGAAAAGATGCTGAGATTGATATGCTTTCGTATAAGGGTTAACGGAAGGGAAGCGTTGAAGAATTATCCGATCACTCCTGCACAGTTCGACTTACTTCAGAGACTGTACTTCGATGGTCCACAAACGATGACTAAGCTGAGCCAGATACTTGGCGTGGCAAAGAGTACCACAACTGGTCTTGTCACACGTCTAGAACGCGACGGATTTTTACGCCGACGTCCCAGTGATGCGGACCGGCGGGTTATCGTTGTTGAGATTACAGAACTTGGGAGTGAGGTTATAAAATCGGTGATTAATAAACGTGTTGAATACATCAAGCGAGTCATGAGCAATTTTAAAAATGCCGAGGCTGTTGAGCTTTTCAAAAAGTTAAGAGAACTTTATGAAGTCATCCAAGAGAGTAGGTGACCAAAGAGATATAAGGGAAGTGAAATATAATGCGACTTGCTAAGACTATAGCGTCAGTGATGTTAATCTGCATTTTCAATCTGCTCTTGGCACTCACTGTGGTCGGAGAGAATGGGAGTATTGTGTACTACAACGGTAAACTCGTTGGGGTCATAAAAAATGGTTCCATCACGTTTGAGGCAACCTTTCCTGGGATTTTGAAGGTTACGAAGCCAGGCTATGTTGAGTTTGAAAAAGAAGTTACTGAAGATGGTGTAGTTGTGGCAGAACTAATGTTCCCAGCCTATCTCAGTATTTCTGCGACGCCAGTCGAATCAAAAATATACTTAGATGGCATGCTCGTGGGAGTTGGGCATGCGAAGGTTTCCACTAGTCCTGGAACTCACCGTATTATCGTGGGAATGGAAGGATACACAGAATGGGTCGGCGAAGTGACGCTGGCGCCGTTCGAAGAAAGAGAGCTCAAGGTAAATTTGAAACGTACAACAACGTTGAGATTAATTTCTGAGACACTCATCGAAGGAGCGTTGTTAGACGGTGAGCTTATAAGTATTCCCGGAACGTATGAAGTCACACCCGGTGCACACAAGCTGGAACTTCCAGCAAACTACGTGGTGAACAAGATAACCCTTGAGGTTCCGCCAAATAGCGAGTACGCATACCGAGTCGATAGTCGGCGGTTGTTCAAACTTTCCGTGATGGGAAAACCAGAACGAGCAACTGTCCAGATTGACGGTTTTACCTATACCGCACCCGTTGAAATATTTCTTCCAGAAGGAAACTACGATGTGTTAGTTTCAGCGCAAGGTTACTCCTCGAGAACGTACTCGGTGAAACTAATGCGCGATGAATATTTGGTTTACACGTTGGAACCTCTTAATGAGATATCTGGAACCAGGAGTCTTTCAAATTTTTTGATAGAGTATGATGGATTTACTCGTGAAAAAGTTGTGAGAAAGCTTTGGTTCACCACGATCAAAGATGCGGTCGGTGGAATCGTATGGTTCGGGTTCAGCGACGGAGTTCTCCGAAATTTACCAAGTACAGTTCCAATCGCCTTCTCGAGGGATTTTCAGTTGCGTGTAGGAAGTTACACTTTCAAGGGACCTGGTATAATTCAAGTCGTTCCCGGAACACAGATAGAGTGCCTGTCAATGGATGGCTATCAAATGCTGACGGTGAAAAATCTGACGATTTTGGATTCTAGTGATAAGGTTTTGGTGAACGTGCTTTCTCAAACATCACTTGATGTCTACATTGACGGTAAGTTCGTTGGACGTACACCGATATACCTTCTGGAGCTTCCGGAAGGGCGACACCAATTCGAGTTTAGATCGGGCACGCTGTTAATCGAAGAGAAGCTTGTAACTGTATCCAGAGGAAAACTCAACGAGGTAAAATCCGAAAAGTGAGATTTAAATCGATAATTTGAGGGGACGGTGAGCGTAGTGCTAGATAGACGTTTGTTGAAATTAACTTTATTTGCCAAGGCACGGTTGTTTCTAATTTCTCTGATACTTTTCGCACGTATCGCTGTATTTTCCACAACTCCAAATATTCGAGATCTTACACCTGCTTCGAAAGAATACAAAGCGGTATCCTTCTTGGTTGAAAAAAAGATCATGGAAGTTGACCAGAATCAAAATTTCAAACCATCTTTGCTCATTACGAGGTTGGACCTCGCTAAGTACCTTTATAATCTGATTACTACTTATGATTTTGAAACGCTTTGCTCCAAGACAGCATCGGATGTTTCAAAAGACATTGAAAAGTTACAAAGGCAAATAAACAACTTGGAAAAAGAGGTTCAAGAAATCCAAAGGTTCTTGCAAACTGCTGAAATTTCGCGTTTGAGCAGCGAGCTGAATGATTTAAAAAAGCGTGTTGCCAACTTGGAAGGACGTGTAAATACGCGTTTGGAACAAGTGGACAAAAAATTGGCCGAGCTCGATACAAAGCTGAAATTGATTGAATCGAGGGTTTCTCAACTAACTACAACCGCTACGGCGATTACTCAGCCTTCGCAACCTGGCCAACCCACTCACACAGCATTAGCTGAGCTCCAAAACACCGTTAAATCGCTGGATTCCACGGTGAAAAGTTTATCCGAGTCATCTAAAAGAATTGACGATACGTTGAAAGGCCAGTCGACGGAGTTGGCGAATCTGCGATCAAAACTAGCAAGTGTTGAGGGAAGCGTTCAACAAATATCCAAAAGTTTGTCCGACTTTGATAAACGCTTAGGTTCTCTTCACGATGCAATCGTTGGTGATAGACGCACATTTACGGCTCAACTAGATAGTTTGCGCATGGATGTTTCAAAATTGTCGGAACAACAGCAAGAAAATTCCAAGTTCTTCCAGAATTTAACGGAGGAGTTGAAGGAAACAAAACAAAAAATTTCTTCAGTGGAGTCTACCATCGCGAAAGAAATTAACGCGCAAGTTGTGGAGCTTTCAAAAACCTTAGTGAATTTAGACGAAAGAGTAGGAAAACTCGAGAAGGTAATTAACACTGGTGAAGAATTCATAAACAGATTGGAAACACTGGATCCTCTAACGCTTGTTAACTTTGCTGGAAATCTCCAGTTGATTACCAACCGCGTTGAACAACTTGAAACCAGGGCTCAGAAGAATGAAGAAGCTGTGAGAGTTATAAATGCTGATTTGAAACAGTTAACTTCTCAGATTGCTGATACCAAATCTGTCCAACGACAATTGGAAGACACCATCACGAAACTCGAAACCTCCATTGAAAAGCAATCAGAACTTGAACGCATGTTAAAAGATTCGGAAAAGCGGGTTCAAAGTTTGAGAAACGAGTTGGAGATTTACAAGTGGCTTTCTGTTGCAGCTATTACTGTATCTGTTTTGTTTGCTCTTCTGTTTGTGCTCGGTGCGCAGTAAGGCTGCCGATTAGTTGATTTCGGACTTTGGACGGAGGTGGAACTCACGTACAAACTTGGCTTGGCACTCCAAGCAGGAGGAGTTCGCGGTTTTTCGCACATCGCGGTTCTGGAACTCTTGGAACAATACAGAGCTGTCCCAGAAATTATAGCAGGATCGTCGATTGGTGCAGTTGTTAGCGCACTATATTGCATTTACGAAGATTCTAAAGCCGTGTACCAGATATTATCGAAAAATGTCAGGGCATTCTTAAACAAAAGTATTCAATCATATCCGTTTGCGGAAGTGAGGATGCTCTTCCGCGAAAACTTGATCGAACTTGACGAGTATTACAGATTTTTCAGGGAAATGTTCGGTAAAAGGCGTTTCTCCGAACTTAACAGAAAGCTTCTGGTAGTTTCCTTTGATCTTTCAGAGCGTCGATCACTCGTTATCGAAGAAGGTTTCATAGTGGACGCAGTACTTGCGAGTTGCACCGTTCCTGGCTTTTTCCAGCCGACGTTCTTGGGGGGTTCAAAACAGCTGGACGGAGGTATCCTGAGCCCACTTCCCGTTTCGGAGTTGAGAGAACATGGCGCAGAATTTGTGATTGCGAGTGCATTTGAGGCGGAAAAAACTTCGATCCAGACGTACGAAGAATTGTTGGCACAGCTTGACTCTCTGAGGGAGAAAGAAATTGTGGAGTTTGAGATAGGCAAGGCTGATTATGCGTTCGTCTTTCCTGTGAAGGCAGAATGGATGGAATTCAACAAATACCGTTCAATCTACGAAGACGCAAAGAAATACCTTGAAGGGAGGAAAGTTGATTTTGAAAATTTCCTTAGGGGGAGATTTAATTCACTACTTGTGTAGCGTAGGATTATTTAGTGCGTTAAAAAAGTTTGGTTTGGTTCTCGGAAAGGACTACGAAGTGAACTGCTGTGGATTCTCCTGTATCCCGGCAATATTATTTCTTGACCGTGAAGAGAAGTCTTACGTACTTCTATCAAACATGTGGAACGAAGCGAAGCATCTTTTCAAAACAGCTTCTAAGTCAAGTCTCTCCGGATTTGTAAGAGACTTGGGGACTATTTTCAAGGTGAAAAAACGACTTCCAAGAGAAGAAAACACGTCTGAAATTATGAAATTCGTGACGAAATGGTTACCAAACCTGAGGATTGATGAATCCTCGCCGATAAAAGTCTATGCATACAATCTCTATAATCAAAGCGAAGAGTTACTCTTTGGGGACTTGTATGATATAATAGCTAAGGTACTAGTCTACCCCCCGGACTTTCCACCTGTTGCTGGTTACATATCCCTCGCCTGGGTTTTTGGAATCCCTTTAGGAGATGTGGCGGTGCATGTTAGTTTGAAGGACGACCTGGTTCCAAAGAAAGGGTTAGACTACATCTTCTTATCTTATCTTGCTAGGTACAGAAAGGTTCTTCACATGAGACTCAGTTCGTTTAAATTTACGTTCGAAATAGCTTCCGAAAACTCTTTAGATTTTTCGCGTATAGCAGCCCAATTTTTCAAGGTTGCCCAGGATATAATTTGTTGTGTACTAGATTAGCTCGCGGGAGGTTTCTGCTATGAGAAAAAAACTCTGTTTTCTGCTTGCGTTGCTACTAACCTTTTTAGTAGTTACGGTAACCACTTCGCAGACGACAACCGTCCAAACCACCACGCAAACGAAGAAGTCAAAAACCGTTAGAGTATCTGCCGATTACGTGGAACCGAAAAGTGACGTCATTTATTACAAGGGTAAGATTGTTGTGAGCATAGAGGAAGACAAGGTCAGTTTAAGGACGTCCGAGATGTACGTGAGAAAAGTTGGTGATAAGTGGAGAATAGTAGAGGTCCCGACGAAGTCCGAATTTTCGTTCGAAGGTGGTAGCGCTGTTGCGGATAAAATGACTTATGACTTGGATAATCGAACTGGCACGTTGACCAACACTACAGTTACAATCGTCGACGATAAAAGCAAGGAGAAAATAGTAGTGATGGCCGACAGTTTGAATTTTGACTTGGACAACGATAGGTACTCTGGAACAAAGAAGGGTGGCGTCAACATAACCAAGGGTGACGTAACAGCAGTGGCCGAAAGGTTCGAATATGACAAGAAGAAAGGAGAACTAAAGCTCACGGGTTCTGTAGTTCTGACCGACAATAAGAAAGGAATAAAGATGACTGCATCGGATGCGCTCATATATACCGAGAACAACGATATGAAAGCAAACAACGTCACTATCGAGCTTAGAGTTGACTGAAGTACCTTCCCAGTCTTGTGTTTTGTCCAACGAGGTGGGCACTTTTGAGAAAGAAAATCATCCTCTCCGGACCAACCGGCGCTGGTAAAACTGACTTGGTTGTTGTACTTTCTGAATTGTTGCCACTCGAGGTTATTTCCATGGATTCACGACAAATCTACAAGTACATGGACATTGGTACCGCGAAACCAGATCCGTTTCAGTTATCAAAGGTAAAACACCACATGATCGACATTATCGAACCGTGCGATTATTTCAACGCGTTTCTTTATCAAAAGATGGCAAAGGAGATTGAGCGCGAGATCTGGGAACGCGGAAAAATACCGATATTCGTTGGCGGTACGGGTCTATACATAGATGCGCTTATTAAGGGGTTTTTTGAAGGGGTTCCGAGAGACGAAAATATTCGAAGAGAGCTTAGCAGGTTGAACGAGCAAGAACCAGGAATCTTAAGAAAAATGCTCGAGGAGTTTGATCCTGAGGCTGCGTCAAGGATTCATCCCCAAGATATCAAGAGAACCATTAGAGCCCTGGAGGTTTACCTCAAAACAGGTAAGAGAATTTCGGAACTTCAAAATCAAAGGGTACAAACGGAATACATTTTGATAGTCCTAAACCCACCGCGTGAACAATTGTACGCGAGGATAAATTCACGAGTAGAAAAGATGATTGAACACGGACTCGTTGAAGAAGTGCGCGACCTTGTAGCACGCTACGACAAGCATTTGGATGCGTTTAAAACCATTGGATACCGGGAGATTATTGATTACTTGGATGGAGTTTACTCGCTGGATATGGCCGTTCATTTAATCAAAAGAAACACCCGACACTATGCCCGAAGACAGATTATTTACTTACGGAGGTTTAAAGACGCCATTTGGCTGGATCCCAATGACCAGGACATAGTGAAGAAGGTTATGCGGATCATCGAAGAGAACCTACCGAGGTGAAGAAACATGGAAGCGTTGTACCGTAAATACCGCCCCAAAAGGTTTGGAGAAATTGTCGGGCAAGAGCATGTAAAACGAATACTTTTGAACTCCCTCGAAACCGGCACCATATCGCATGCTTATATTTTTGCTGGACCGCGTGGTACTGGCAAGACCACAACTGCTCGCATTTTGGCGAAATCTTTGAACTGTATGCGCAATCCATTTTCAGAGCCGTGCAACGAGTGTGAGTCCTGCAAAGCGGTTGACATGGGGTCGCATCTTGATGTTGTGGAACTCGACGCTGCGTCGAATAGGGGTATTGATGAGATTAGGCGTATTAGAGATGGTGTGAATTTTGCTCCAGCAATGGGAAGGTACAAAGTTTACATAATAGACGAAGTGCATATGCTTACAAAGGAAGCCTTTAATGCGTTGTTGAAAACTCTGGAAGAACCACCTGCTCACGTGGTTTTTGTACTTGCAACGACGAACCCAGAAAAAATACCACCTACTATCTCTTCAAGGTGTCAAATTCTCGAATTCAAGAACCTGTCTGTTGAAGAAATTATCGAACGCTTGAGAAATGTTTGTAGGATAGAAGGCTTCGATGTGAGTGATGGTGCGTTGTTGAAGATTGCCAAACGGGCAGCCGGCGGAATGCGCGATGCGTTATCGATACTCGAACAAGTTGTTAGATTCACTGGGGGTGAAGTCCAACCCTCCGCCGTGGATGAAGCTTTAGGCTTAATGAGCGAGGAGAAGATAAATGAATTTGTGAACGCAATTCTTCGTGCTGAGATCGATAAAGTTCATGAGATTGTTGAAAAGGTGTACGTTGAAAAGGGAGATTTTGACACATTCACCACACAGTTAATCGACTACGCGTTATCACTGGGTACCGAGGAAATGCTAAGATTGGGGCTGGAATTCTACAGAATTAAGAAAGAACTCAGGAGTGCAGAAGAAAAGCTCCTGATAGCCAAACTACTCTTTACGGCACTATGCAAAAAATCGAAAACTGACACGTCAGTAGAGGCTGCCGTTCGCAAGGAATCCTTAGCTTCCGAGGCACCAGTTACAACTCAACAGGAGAGTTCGACGAGGGACAAGAGAACTGAGAAAAGTTTAAAGGCAGAAAAGTTGGAATTCAAAAGCGATGTGGAGAGTGAAAAGAAGTCTTCTGCCAAAGAAAAATTTCTGAGTGATGTAGCAAAAGCAGAGGTGGTTTCGGAAGTAAAGTCATCCGATGGAAGTACAGATGCAATGGGGGTTGACAAAGCGGAGCATTCGGGCACAACAAATGTTTCGACCCGGGTCACGGAGGCTATTCTTGAAGACTTAAAATATAAAGGCGATCTTTCGATATTTGTTGCGCTTTCGTTGGCAAAGGTTTTTGAGAACGAAGATGAGATTCGGATAGTTTTTGACCAGTCGCGCAGGTTCAGCTACGAACTACTAAAAGAGCGAAAGAATGAGGTTGAGATACTTTACAAAAATAAAAGTGGCAAACTACGCCCTGTTGTTGTCGAACTTGCCTCTGTAGAAGAGGACCCCGTTCTTGAGCGTTTGAAATCACTCTTTGGAGAACCAGAAATCTAATCTTTGGGGGATTGTGAGTATGATAGATGTTTACGAAATCATCCAGAAAGCAAAGCAAGCACGAGCAACTGATGTTCACCTCTCAGTTGGAAACCCACCGGTGCTTCGAATTGATGGATTTCTCTCGAGGATGCAAGGATATCCACCTATCAACGCGGAAGATATTTTGGGCTTTGTCGACAGTATTCTTCACTCGAGGACAAAAGTTAAAGAGAAAATGGAAATCGACTTTTCTTTTGGATTCCAGGACTTGAGGGTCAGAGCAAACCTGTATTACGAGAAAGGAAACCCGGCACTTGCACTTAGACTCATAACTAAGCGCATTCGAACGTTTGAGGAGTTGGGGTTACCACCAATTTTAAAAGATTTCTGCGATAGAGATTCTGGGCTACTCATAATAACTGGCCCCACAGGTAGTGGTAAGTCGACCACGCTCGCGGCGATGATAGAGTACATAAACACTACCTACGCTTACCATATAATCACCATAGAAGATCCTATCGAGTACGTGTTCGAAAATAAGAACTCACTCATCCACCAACGTGAAGTTGGTCGTGACACTGAAAGTTTTTACGATGGTTTAAAGTACGCTCTTAGGCAAGACCCGGATATCATACTTGTGGGTGAAATGCGTGATTTAGAAACAATTTCTTTGGCGCTCACTGCAGCGGAGACGGGACACTTGGTTTTAGCAACATTACACACAAACTCAGCGGCAACTGCACCGGAACGAATCGTTGACGTTTTTCCGGCACACCAACAGAGACAAGTCTCACTCCAACTCGCCAATACGCTCATTGGCGTTGTCTATCAAAGACTCGTACCGAAGAAAACATCAGGTCTTATGCCCATTGTTGAAGTGTTGGTTGCTAACACGGCGGTTAGGAACCTCATACGTGAAGGCAAGATCCATCAAATAGAAGGTATGATGCAAGCCGCTCAGAAACAAGGTAATGTACTCTTTGATGATGCTTTGGTGAGGGCTTACTTAATGGGGCACATCTCGAAAGAAACGGTACTTGGATTTGCCAGAAATCCAGAGGAGGTGGCCAAGAAAATAGGATGGACAAACACATGATGGAGAGTATCCGGGATTGGGTTCAAAATTCTCTTGAAGAACTTGAAAGGAAGATGACAGAGAGCTTGGATGTTAAAGAAATGATAAAGGTCTCGAGTGAATACAATCGCTTCAGGGAAGTTCTGGAGCTCGTGAACGAATATTTTAACTTACTCGAAGAAAAGGAACTGTGGAAAGAGGAACCTGGAAGCGACGAAGAAATAGCTAAGCTGGATACCAAGATTGAAGCAATCACAAACGAAATACTGGCGCTTTTACTTCCCGAGGATGAATTTAGGGATAGAAACGTGTTTCTTGAGATTCGTGCTGGTACAGGTGGTGAAGAAGCTGCTCTGTTTGCCGGTGATCTGTTGCGTATGTATTTACGCTACGCTGAACGGAAAGGATGGGAAGCTGAAATTTTGGATGAGAGCAGGTCAGACCTCGGTGGTTACAAAGAGGTCATAGTAAGGATTAAAGGAAAGAACAGCGGCACGTACATGAAATACGAACGCGGGGTGCACAGGGTCCAGCGCGTCCCGGTTACAGAATCCGGTGGCAGGATCCACACTTCGACGGCAACCGTTGCTGTGTTACCTGAACTCAAAGATGTGGATGTTTACATAGATCCGAAGGATATAAGAATCGATACCTACAGAGCCTCGGGCGCAGGTGGACAATACGTAAACAAAACAGAATCCGCAGTTCGAATTACTCATATTCCAACTGGTATTGTCGTAACATGCCAGTCGGAACGCTCTCAACTTCAGAACCGTGAACGAGCAATGATGGTTCTAAGAGCGAAGCTGTACGAACTGGCCCGGAGGGAACAAGAAGAAAAACTCTCAATCCAACGCAAATCGCAAATAGGAACTGGTGAGCGAAGTGAGAAAATAAGAACCTACAACTTTCCGCAAAACCGTGTAACCGATCACAGGATAAACCTCACAATATACAATTTGCAAGCAGTTCTCGACGGAGAATTAGATTTAATCATTCCGAAACTCATGCAACGCGAGATAGAGGAGCAGCTCAGGGAGCTTGGGGTTATAACGTAGTCTTGTACATAGAAAAGTTCGAAAGGAGGAGCATTGCTCATGCTACACATCGTGGACCATCCGTTAATAAAGCATAAGTTGACAATAATGAGGAAGTCTGATACAGGACCGAAAGAATTCAGAGAATTGCTGAGAGAAATCACACTTCTCCTGGCGTACGAAGCTACACGCCATATAGAAGTTTATGAAATGGAGATTGAAACACCTCTGGAGAAAACCAAAGGGTACTACATAAATGATAAGGACATCGTGGTGATTCCAATCCTCAGAGCGGGACTGGGGATGGTTGATGGCATACTCCAACTTCTGCCAAATGCTTCGGTAGGGCATATCGGAATTTACAGGGACCCACGTACATTGCGGGCTATAGATTATTATTTCAAATCGCCGAGATTAAACGACAAAAGTGAGATATTCTTACTTGACCCTATGCTCGCAACCGGTGTCTCGGCAGTTGACGCGATAACTAAGATTAAGCAGAACGGTGGCAAGCGTATAACTTTTATCTCCTTAATAGCTGCTCCGGAAGGTGTGAAGGCTGTCGAGGAAGTGCATCCGGATGTCGATATATACACTGCCTCGCTTGATCGTGAATTAAACGATCACGGTTACATACTACCCGGGCTTGGAGATGCCGGCGACAGGTTGTTCCGAACAAGGTAAGCAAACTTTTTCGACACTCTTTGTAACAACGTGGGGGTGATAACTCTGAATGAAGGAATCAGCATGAAACAACTTCAAGAAATGAACATGAAAGAATTGTACGAACTTGCCAGAAAATACGATATTCCAAGGTACACAAGCATGAGAAAACAGGACCTGATATTCGAAATCTTGGAAGCCAAGGCAAAAGCCGAAGGTTATTTCTTCGGCGAAGGTGTGCTTGAAATTGCGCCAGATGGCTTCGGATTTTTGCGAAGTTTGGAAACAATGCTAACCGGGCCAAAAGATATTTACGTTTCTCAATCTCAGATCAGAAAATTTAACTTGAACACTGGTGATATAGTTTCAGGTGTAATCCGTCCTCCGAAAGAAGGTGAACGTTTTAGCGCAATGATAAAAATAGAAGCGATAAATTATAAGCCACCTGAGTTCGCAGATGAGCGCGTGAACTTCGAAAACTTAACACCGGATTACCCAAAAGAACGCTATTACCTTGAAACGGAGAAGGATGTTTACTCCACGAGATTAATAGACCTCTTCGCACCGATAGGTAAAGGACAACGCGGAATGATTGTTGCTCCACCAAAAGCCGGGAAGACCACGATACTTAAGGAGATAGCAAATGGAATCGCGAAAAACCACCCCGACACCATCCGCATCGTTTTGCTCATCGATGAACGCCCGGAGGAAGTTACAGATATCCGCGAATCGGTCGATGCTCGTGTCATCGCCGCACCGTTCGATATGCCGTCTGATAAGCAAATCAAAATAGCTGAGCTGACACTCGAAATGTGCAAACGCCTTGTTGAGTACGGTAATGATGTGGTTGTGTTGCTCGATAGTCTAACGCGTTTGGCTCGTGTTTACAATATAACCGTACCTCCGAGTGGTAAATTACTCACCGGAGGCGTTGATCCGGCTGCTTTGTACAAGCCAAAACAGTTCTTCGGTGCAGCACGCAACACGAGGGAAGGTGGCAGTTTGACAATCATAGCGACAGCACTTATAGAGACGGGATCAAAAATGGATGAGGTCATATTTGAGGAATTCAAAGGAACTGGTAACATGGAGCTGGTACTCTCTAGACAGTTGGCCAACAAACGTGTATTCCCGGCGATCAACTTGATTCTTTCAGGAACGAGAAAGGAAGAGCTCCTGTTGGACCAAGAAACGCTCAAGAAAATTTGGATATTGAGGAGAATGCTCAATTCGATGAGTGAAGAGGAAGGTTTGAAGTTGATACTCTCGAAGCTAAAAGAAACGAGGGACAATGACGAATTTCTAAGGCTCATTGATGCGTACAAGTCTGTCTGAATCGTCAGGAGAACCTGCGCACTTTAGAAAGAAGAGGGGACAAAATGAGAAATGTATTTACGTTCCTTTTTCTCTGCCTCGTCGTTTTTGGCTTCTCACTCTCTCAAAAGAGCGTCGAATACTACACCGCCGCTGAACTTTCTTATAAATCTGGCGATTACGCTACCGCACTTAGAAACTATGAGCTTGCGGTAAGTTACGACAAAAGTCTGGAGAGTTACGACCCCATGCTCAAATTCAAAATGGGAATTTGCGCCTACATGGTTGGAGATTACGTTAAAGCTAAAGGATACTTATCGGGCTACCAGACGGATTTTGTAAGAGAACTGATCAACTCAATCGAGAAGCGTCAGGCGCAGGACGAGTGGAAAAAATGGATACTGAGAAACAGACCGTTGACACCAGTGGCCACAGAGCTTGTTGAGCTTCCTCAAACAAATCAAACAAACCAGAATGTCCTCCTTATAAGGAGAATCTTGATTTTGTTGGTGGTATTTGGCACCACGTTCGTTGCTTTACTCTTTGCGGAATTTAGAATACTTGCACTCAGAAAAAAGCTCATCGAGTTGCCGCCACCAACTAAGGCTACAGATAAATACGCCGTCGAGTCCGCAGAGGTACAGAAGCAGCCTGCAGCTGTTACTGATTTGACCAAGGGAATCGAAGAGGAGCAATTGTCCTTAATTCCGGAAAATGCTAAATTAGTCAATTTTGAGGATCTTATAAAGAGTGACATAGAAATTTTCGAGGAATTACTCAAAGAAATTGAAAATGAGAGATTAATGCTTGAACAAGAGGTGACGGGTAATGAGATAGAGCGTGTGAGAGATAGATACGAGATCTTGGAAGAGGTTGAAAGGGGTAAAAAAGAAATAGAAGAAATATCGAGTATTCTCGATGAACTTGGAGTAACAACGGAAAAAAGTTCGGGACCGGAAACAGCCATTGCTGAAAGTACCGACGCTATAGAAAATGGTCTTTTGGAAAGCCTAAGGAAATTCCAGGAAACTCTCTCTTTGAAAGAACCTGCAGGAAAACTGACGTTGCAGGAATTTGAGCTGCTACAAAAACCGTTTCATGAGTACGACACTTTTGAGCAGATAACCGATCAAGAAACAAGGATACTCGTCAAAAAACTTCTCAAGGAGGTCGAGGAACTCAAGGGTGTCCAAAGTGCTACGGATTAGTAAGTAAATCTATGCGAATTTTGGTCTGACCTGCGTGCTCCGGTAATTCAATATTTGGAGCATCACGTTTTCCTAAGGCTATTGAAAGAATTTGGCATTCACACAAGTTGTGTAAATTTCCCAATAGAACTCGTAAGTTTTCTTGTCTTCTCTAAAATTCCCTACGTGGTGAGTGATAACGAAATCAACGAAATTTTTCAGATTAAATTCCTGGGAAGATTCACGTGTGTTCCCAAAAAGTTTAAATATTTTTCAGATTTTACAAAAGAACTCTTGGTGGAGCGTACTGGTTTGTGTTGTATAGTTGTTCAAAGACTGATGATGAACGTTGCGTAACGCGGCAGGTGCCGAACGGTTGAGACTGAGCTACCACAGTGGCACAGACACAAAAATATTCAATAGGAATGCGGAAATGACTTTTGAACATTGTTAATGCTTTGGTTGTTGGTGGAGTTTGTAGCTAGAACTCCGCCGTATTTTTTTCGGGATTTCAAACGTGATTAGAGCTTGGGGGATGTGAACCTGCAAACCGAAAGATGTCCATCCACAATTAACCTATAAAACGCGAAGCACGCATTGTGGTCAACACACTACGTGTGACCAGATTTTTTATTACGACTCTTCTAAGCTTTCGTAACCGATGGTAAAAATAACCTTCCGTGCAAGGTACCTGAAGGTGTGGTAAAATTGTTTTTTGAACAACTTCACCACCAATGCACAGCTTCAGAAAAAGAACTTTGGCACGACTACTAAACCGTGTACGGAAACCCGGGGGTGGGATATCTTGAAAGTGCTAATTTTAATGATGTACGCACTGTCTTATCTTTTCATCGTACTACGTCCGAATATAGCTCCCGTTACAACGATGTTGTTTGGGTTGGTCTCAGTTCTCTTAGTTGGAAAAATAAGTTTGGTAAACCTCTCACGTTTGATCGATTTCAACACGATTTTAATTCTCATCGGTATGATGATAATCGTTTCGCTTTTAAAGGAACGCGGAGTCTTTTTCGCGATAGCGGAACGCATAGTCAGGCTTGGTAAGGGGAAAATATTGACTATCATCATTCTGGTTTACGCCTCGATATTTCTTTTATCAGCTTTCCTTGACAACGTAACCACAATCTTGATTTTCATTCCTATTCTCCTCTACATTTGCGACATATCGGGGTTGGATCACAAGATGGTCACGGCCAACGCGATATTTTTCTCTAACTTGGGTGGCATGACGACTGCCATCGGTGATCCACCTAACATCGTTATTTACTCAGCTTCGCGTTTAAGTTTCATTTCGTTCATCCAGTATTTGATGCCAGTTGGAGTTGTTGTGGCCGCAGTGTCGTTGATGTTCGCACTGCGTGGCATTAGGACTGTTGACTTGAAAATAGAGGAGAGTGAAAAATTTTCAACGTCAGGTAGGGTATTGCTGATGTTAGTCCCGTTTGCATTTGTTGTACTTGGCATGGCGTTTCACGAATCCTTGGGACTTGAGTTGGGAATCATCGCACTACTCGGAGCGTTGATACTGATGTTTTCCGAAAGGAAGAGTTTTCAAGAGCAAGTAAATGACATCGACTGGGATACAATCTTCCTTATTTCAGGCTTGTACTTGTTGGATGCAGCCATCGAAAGAATTGGGTTGTTTTCACCACTGATAATGTTTCTCAAACCTTTCGCGCGTTCAGTGCTCCTGAGCGTGGGAATTTTGTGGGGATCGATTTTGCTTACCGGGTTCTTAAGCGCGCTACCGGTAACGATGATAATGCTTGCGGTGATAAAAAGACTGATCTTCTATGGCGCAAGTGCGAAACTTTACTGGGCGCTTGCTTTGGGAGTAGGGATTGGTGGCAATTTAACACCAGTGGCTTCGATGTGTAACATTGTTGGAAACAACGTTATTCTAAGGTACAAAAACGAGCGCATAAGTTTTGGAGAATTCATGAAAGCTTCATTGAAACCAGTATTGACAGGTGGTATAATCTCGAGTGTGTACCTACTTTTGCTGAAATAAACTTCCTTCTTCGGGCGACGTGGTGAATTGTATGGAATTTCTTGTTCTTGTGACGTTCTTTGGCGTTTTATATTTCGTTATCACCGAGAGACTTAACAAAACACTTATCGCGATGGCTGGAGGTCTTACGTTACTTGCCATCCGTGTCTTTCCAGATCCTTACGAAGGGTTAAAAGAGTCACTTGATATAAATACTATTCTGTTTCTCGTTGGTATGATGATATTCGTTAGGGTGATGGAACAATCGGGGATATTTCAGTACCTCGCTATTAAGACTGTCAAGGTCGCTGGCACAAGCGCTGTTAGACTTTTCTATGCACTCACATTCATCGTGGCTTTTGTTTCAGCTTTCATTGACAACGTGACTACTATTCTAATTTTCGTTCCTGTGACGTTTGCGATTACCGACATTCTGGGCCTTGATCCTGTCCCCTTCGTACTGGGTGAAATTTTTGCATCGAACGTTGGCGGCACGATGACCCCTATTGGTGACCCACCTAACATTTTAATAACTTCGGCGGCAAAAATCCCATTTTCTGAGTTTGCAAAATTCATGGTTCCTGTGAACTTAGCGATACTATTCTTGGTTGACATAGTAATTGTAGCTATTTATAGCGGACAGTTTTCAAAGGAATTTCCGAAAGAATTCATCGTTGGTTTCGACGAAAGTAAGGTTATTAAAAGTCAAAGGCGCTTTATTCAATCAGCATTATTCATGTTGTTCATAGTCGTTCTCTTCGTCTTCCAAAAGCAGCTGAAGTTGGAAAGTTCAATAATCGGACTCATCGCGGGATTTTTTGGTTTACTCCTCTTTGAAAGGGAAGAAATTACCCCGTTTTTGGAAAAGGTTGAGTGGGAGGTCATATTCTTCTTCATTGGGTTGTTTATAATCACAGGCGCCATGGAACATGTTGGGGTCATGTCGAGAATTGCACATTGGCTTGTTGCCATTTCCAGAGGTTCAAAGCCAATACTTGGAGGATTGCTCGTCTGGATTTCTGGGATCCTTTCTGGATTCGTTGATAACATTCCATTCACGGCAACGATGATTCCCGTTCTTGAGGAGCTTCCACAAATAAACCCATTGGCCTTCTCACACATATATCCATTTTGGTTTGCACTATCACTCGGAGCCTGCCTCGGTGGTAACCTGACTCCCGTTGGCGCATCGGCGAACGTTGTTGGACTTTCTCTGCTAAAGAAATACAAAGAACGGGAAGTAAGCTTCGTGGAATTTTTTAAAATTGGTATGGTGGTGACGCTGATTAGCCTGTTCGTTTCCAACTTGTATTTTTTCTTCCTACTTCGTGTGCTCTGAGGCGATGAAAATGGAAAACGCCTACTTAGGTGCCCAGGCCGTGCAGTGGTTTATTGAGATCCAGCATAGGTTATCGAAGAGGGTAATTTTACGGAATTTGTCCGATGAGTACATTAACTTAATCGGAGGCATGGATGTTACTTATTTGAATGATTTTGCACTCGGTGTATTTGTGGTTCTCGATAGAAATTTAAACTTAGTTTCCGTCTATTACTCTGAAAAGAGGGTAACGTTTCCGTACATTCCCGGTTTGTTGGCATTTCGCGAGCTGCCTGTTTTGCTTGACTGTTTTTTCCAAGCAAAAAAACAGGGGCAAGTACCGGACATAGTATTTTTGGATGGGCAAGGTATCGCGCATCCGAGAAGACTGGGAGTTGCTAGCCATTTTGGTATATTAGTTAATCTTCCAACGATCGGCGTTGCTAAAAAACGGCTCTACGGCGTGTGTAAGAATGCACCCTCGCTTGGAACCCCAGAGCCACTCTTTGACCGTAACGGTGATGTTCTGGGATACTGTTACGTTCCGAAACCACGCACTTCACCACTGTACATTTCACCTGGTCACCTTTGTAATCCAGAAAGTGCCCTCAAGATAACCACGAAAATGTTTCGTGGATATAAACTGCCGGAGCCTATTCGCTTAGCACACCACTACACGCAGCGGTTGAGATTGGAAAAACTTAAGAGACAGGAGTAAAAAATAGCGCCCCCGTTGAGGGGGCTCTTTAGAGTTTTACTCGGTCCTGTTTCCCAATTCCTTGTCGAGCATATAGAGTGCCGTGGGTGAGTCTCCCAATTTCTGAAGCTTCTTGACAATGAGCTCGACTTGTGCTTCCTCTTCAACTTGCTCTTTCACAAACCATTGGATAAAATTCGCTGTTGGATGATCGTTCTCTGTCCTTGCCAGTTCAAGAATGTTGTGTATACTCGAAGTTATGAATCTTTCGTGTTCGAGGGCTTGCTTGAAAGCTTCAAGTGGCGAACTCCAATGACATCTGGGTTTTTCCAAAGCGGGTAGTTCGACTCGACCACCTCTTTCGTAAATGAATTCGTAAATCTTCATAGCGTGACCAAGTTCTTCCTTTGCCTGGATTTTCATCCAGTGTGCAAAACCTTGCAAATCCTCCGCGTCAAAGTAAGATGCCATTGAGAGGTAAAGATAAGCCGAGTAAAGCTCCTTCCCCACTTGCTCATTCAGAATTTTTAAAACCTTCTCTGGTATCATAACGCTTTCCTCCCGTTTCCCAGTCTTCTTTTCTAAATTTTACTCAGCAGTGTGAAAATCTCCTCGTAAGGTGGTTCTTTGCTTGGATCTTCGGTAATCCATGCGTACCTAACTTCTCCATTTTTTATGATAAAAACAGCCCTTTTCGAAACAACGAAACCCGGGATTCCAAGAAAGTCTTCGTGTACCCCGCAGTAATCTCTGGACACCTTCGCGCCGAAATCAGACAAGAGTTTGAAGTTGAGCTTGTTTTTCTCCGCGAACGCCTTATTTGCAAACGGTGAGTCAACACTAATGCCCAGAACGGTGGCCTTTAGCTTGCCTAGTTTTGCTAATGAATCCCTGAACGAGCACAGCTCACGTTCGCAGACACTAGTGAATGCGCCCGGATAGAAGGCTAGAATTACCGGTTCTTCTTGTTCAGAGAGCTTCACTTTTTCCAGGTTGTGACTGTAAAGTACAAAATCTTTTGCTTTAGAACCTACTGACAACATAATTTTCACCTCCTGATGAACTGTGTATAATATTATATCACGTACATATTTGATCTGTCAAATTCGTTTGTCAAACTAACCTGCAATGATTTAGAAGTCAAAGATTCGATTCTCTGATTAACTTTAACTGTTCATAAATACCTCGAAAGGTTTTGTCGAATGATTGCACTGTAAACAAAAAGGTGTGATATAATATAATCGGTTCGGATGCGTTGCGAGTTCTACACTCTGTTTAAGGGGGGATTTGTGTGAAGAAGCTTCTGGTACTGTTAGGTGTTCTGCTTGTTGGGTTTGTCCTTGCCTTTGATCCGACGGTCTACGTCTCCGCTACGATTGGTGAACCAGATACTCTCGACCCACATCTGGCCTACGACACCGCAAGTGGAGAGATTATTTACAACGTCTACGAGAACTTGATCGCCTACAAGGGTAGAAGTGTTAGTGAGTTTGAACCAAGGTTGGCTACCGAAGTTCCAAGTGTTAAGAACTGACTCATTAAAGATGGTGGAAAGACTTACATTTTCCCGATTAGAAAAGGTGTGAAGTTTCACAACGGTAATCCGTTGACACCCGAGGATGTTGAGTATTCATTCGAAAGAGGTTTGTTGTATGACCCAGAGGGCGGTCCAATGTGGATGCTCTGGTACGCGTTGTTTGAAACACATTCGAGGGATGAGGCTCTCGAAAAATTCGTTGGGAAACCAGTTAGTGAAATTTTCGATGCCAAGACTGGTGAACCAAAACCAGAGTACAAGCAAAAATTGATCGATTTTTACAAACAAGTTGTTGATCCAGCGATTGAAGTTGAAGGCGACAACGTTATAATCAAGCTCAAAAGGCCGTACGGACCGTTCATGAACATCATTGCACAGAGTGCGAACTGGGCCGCGATACTTGACAAAGAAACGAGTATCAAGATCGGACTCTGGGATGGTAAGGCCGATACTTGGTGGAAATGGAAGGATATGAAGAAGGAAGAGTCACCACTTTATGCTTGGACGAACGGTACTGGTCCGTTCAAACTTGCAGAGTGGGACAGAAAACAACAGAAAGTCACACTCGTTGCCAACGAACAGTACTGGAGAGGTGCTCCAAAACTTAAGAAAGTTATCATTTGGGGTATTGACGAGTGGTCAACACGAAAAGCAATGCTTGAACGCGGTGATGCGGACTCAATAGCGGTTGTTCTCGAGTACCTCGACCAACTTAGGGGTAACAAGGACATTCAAATAATTGAGAACATACCAACGCTCTCTGTAACGGTTGTCGCGTTCAACTGGTCCGTTAACCCGTCAAGCAAGTACATTGGCAGTGGTAAATTTGATGGAAACGGTATACCACCTGACTTCTTCAACGATATTTACGCAAGAAAAGCGATCGCCGCAGCTATTAACTACGATGCACTCATTAGAGACGTTTTGAAAGGCTTTGGTAAGAGGATTCCAACCGCACTGCCAGATGGTCTACTTGGCTTCGATCCGTCGTTGCCACTCTACAAGTTCAACCTCCAGGAAGTTCAAAACAACTTGAAGAAGGCATGGAACGGTCAGGCTTGGGCAAAAGGATTCAAGTTCAGCGTGGCTTACAACCAGGGCAACGTAGCGCGTCAGAGGGTTGCAGAGATGATCAAGATGTACCTCGAAATGGCCGCACCTGGCAAAGCAAAGATTGAGGTACAACCACTTCAGTGGCCAACATTCTTGGATGCTACAAAACGTGGAGAACTCCCAGTTTTCATCCTTGGATGGCTTGCTGATTTCCCAGACCCGGATAACTTCATATTTACCTACTACCACAGCAAGGGTGATTACTCAGGAAGACAGGGTGAAAACTTCAGAAAGTTCGTGAGTACTCCAAGAAAAGAACTTGGTGGTAAGAGCCTTGATGATTTGATTGAGCAGGCTGCTGCAGAAACAGATCCGCAGGTCAGGGCTAAATTGTACCTCCAGATCCAGAAGTTCGTTATCGATAATTGTATCAGCATTCCGGTTTATCAACCAGTTGGTGTTCGTGTCCAGAGAACTTGGGTTAAGGGTTGGTACGATAACCCGATGCGACCTGGTATGGACTTCTACGTTGTTTGGAAAGAAAAATAATAACACGCTACACAAATATTGTCAAACAAACATCAGGGCCGTCGGGAGTTCCGACGGCCCTGGTTTAATTTTTAATTAGATAAACCTGGCACGTTTACCTTGGTAAGTATCTTCGGTTTTCATTTTGTTCTCTATCATGTTGACAATCTCCGATTTGGATTTGCCCCAGTTTCCGAAGAGTGTACCTATACTTGGCGGATCTGCAACAAGTCTGTGGATCGTTATACGAGGAGAAAGGTGTTCCAGAAACCTGACAACTCTATCAACGTATGTTTCGAGTGAGCAGATCTGTATTTGATTCTTTTTGTACATTTCCCCAAAGACACTTCCCTCAACAACGTACAATGAGTGAATTTTCACACCGTCCACACCCAGGGCTGAAAGTATCTTAGCAGACTCAATCACGTCAAGCATATTATCCCCGGGCAGATTTAAGATAACGTGCGAAACAATTTCAAAACCGAATCTCTTTATCATTAGTACAGCGTTGATGTAGTCGGCAAGTGTGTGGCCTCGATTGATTTTCACCAGCGTGTGGTAGTTGGCCGTTTGAAGTCCTACATCCAAGGAAATTGTGACTCCATACCGCACGCTTATCTTTTTTAACAATTCGAGAGTTGCTTCATTAATGCAATCGGGACGAGTTGCAATATCCAACTGTACGATATCCTCATCCAGCGCTTGGATGTAAATCTGCTCAAGTATCTCAAGTGGGGCGTAAGTGTTTGTGTAGTTCTGAAAGTAAGCGATAAATTTCTTTATTCCCTTCCTTCTGTAACGCTCTTTCATTAACTGGACTTGTTCTTTAATACTTTTTCCGGCGAATGTGGTGAAACCACTTCCAGTTTCATCGCAAAAGAAACACCCCGGTTTACCATTTTCCCTATTTGGGCATGTGAATCCAGCGTTCAACGCTAAACGCTGAACTTTCTCGCCGTATTTCTTTTTCAACTCAGCACTCAGCTTTCTGTACCTGTAACCATCAGCGAGAAAGTCGTAAATTTTTTGAGCACCTCCTGAGCATCGACCGTAGGAAACCTACCATCGTAATAAACGAACCTGCCATTTATCATCGTTGCAAAAACTCGTCCGTCAAATGTGTGAATAAGGTTTTCGAGCACGCGGTTTGTTGGTTGAAGTTGTGGGTTGAACAAATCTATAAAGATTAAGTCCGCGGGCATTCCCGGCGTGATTTCGCCGCCATTCAATCTGAGTGCTTCGTAACCATGCTTTGTAAGCATTGCGTAGGCTTCCGTGACTTTTACGTTTTCCGGATTACTCATTTTCTGTGTCAAAATCAACACCCTAATGTCGAACAATGGATTGATGGAGTTATTACTTGAAGGACCATCCGTACCGATTGTGAGCTTTAAACCTTCTTTGAGCATTTTGGTTACCGGAGGCACACCGTTGCCAAGTTTCATGTTACTCACTACGTTGATGGAGGGATAAGAACTTGATAAGAGTTTCAGTTCATCAGAATCTAAGTGTACGCAGTGAACGGGTATAAAATGAACTTGATCAAATCCAATGGACATTATCTCTTGGGGAGTGTACCTTTCTCTTTCCCAAGAATTTTCGAAAAAGTGCATAGTCACGAGCATATCGTTTACTTTTGCAACATCTAAGATTTTCCGAAGGTACGACCTTGAGCAAGTATAAGGTGCATGTGGTCCAAGCCCAACAAATATTCTGTCGTCAAATCCATGCCATTTTTCGTAGAGCTCCAGAGCTTCTTGGAGACGACCATTGTCATCACCGTCTTTATCAACAAGACCTCTGGTTAAAACGGCTTTCATTCCAAAGTCAGCCACTGCGCGCGCGACAGCATCCATATGGAAGTACATGTCGCAGAACGCAACTACTCCATGTGCAGCCATCTCCATCATCGATACGATCGCGCCAAAGTAAACTGCTTCCGGTGTTAACCGAGCCTCCGCAGGCAGTATTTTCTCAAAAAGCCACTTGTTGAATGGGAGGTCTTCAGCAAAAGCTCTGAGGAGTGACATAGGGGAATGCGTGTGCGTATTGACAAAGCCTACGGAAACACATTTGCTGCCTTTGAAATCAATAACTTCTTCATTTTGTTCGGGACGCAGGTTTTGACCTATTTCAGCAATGATTTTTCCGTCGATCCTGATATCCCGAGGTTCTAGAAAGCCTGGCTTCAAGATTACGACGTTTTTCAATAGCATAATCAAATTCTTACCCTCTCTGCATCAATCCAAAGATTTTCGATATCGTAAAACTCGCGTGCATGTCTTAAGAAGATGTGGACTACTATTTCACCAGCGTCGATTAGAATCCAATCGTATCCCTCTCCGCGATCATAATAAATAAGTGGCTTGCCTATTTCTTCGAAGAATTCGACAACTTCATCCCTTAGACTTTTGAGGTGTGTGGTACTGTTTGCTGTGCATATAACGAAATAGTCTGTTAGTAGCCGCGTTTTTGACATATTGAGGATAACAATATCCATTGCTTCTTTCTTATCTAGCCGCTCCTTTAGCTTCCTCAAAAGCTCCAACTTATGCACCTCCCAAAAGTAGTTCTTCGCTTATTCCTCCGTTAATTGCATAACTTCTTAAGAGTCCAACTAAGTAGAATGAGCCGGTCACAAATTTTGCTTCTGCTTTGGAATTTTTAAGAATCTCAAAAGCCTTTATTGGATCAGGTTCAAAGATGACCTCTTGACAGTACTTTTTTGCAATCTCGAAAGTTTCCTCAACTTTTTTTGCACGTTTCGATGGTGGGCGGGTAACTATCATTACGTTGCACTCAGGGCCAATGATTTTCAGAACACTTTCTTTGTCTTTGTCATCTAATATTCCGAACAATATTGCTCGTGTTTCGTTTGGGAAATACAGCTTCAAGTTTTCAACGAACATTTCCGCAGCTTGTGGATTGTGAGCACCGTCAAATACGATACGTTCTATTTCTTCAAAGCGTCCAGGAATGAAAGCCTTTTCTAAAGCACTCTTAACAAACTTTTCGTCAAGTTTTGCTGCAAGTTCAAAAGCTTTGAGAGCTATAGCTACGTTGAACAGTTGGTGCTTACCGTTCAACCTCACGGGGATGTTTTTGATGGTAACGTCTCCAAAGTAGTTATAAACGTTCCTGTTAAATCCTAACTCGACGATTTCCGCCTCGAAATCCTTTCCGTACTCGTACACCTTTGATCCGCGTTCGCGAGCAACTTCACGGATGACGTTTTTCGCGTTTTCCGGCATCTGTCCAATAACAACGGGTTTACCAGGCTTCACGATACCAGCCTTCTCGAAAGCGATTTGCTCTACTGTATCACCTAAAACGTTCGTATGTTCCAAAGAGACCGTGGTTATAACCGAAACTTCAGGTACAAGAACGTTCGTTGCATCAAACCGCCCCCCTAAACCAACTTCGACGCTACCGAATTCAGCTCGCAGTTTTTTGGTGATGTAAAAGTACATGGCCGTGACAAATTCGAAAAAGCTCGGTGAAAACTCCGGCCCGAATTGATCAAGACGTTCGGCGTGCAGTTTAACGGTTTCAAGAGCTTCCAAGAACAATTCTTCATCGATCAAGGTAGTGTTGTGATGAAACCTTTCCAGTATTGTCGAGAGGTGAGGTGAATAGTATCCGGTCACGCTTTTTCCATGTTCGCAAGTCAAGTACTCAAGGAACGTTGTTACACTTCCTTTCCCGTTTGAACCAGTTATGTGAAAGTATTTAACTCCCAAATGGGGGTTACCCATTTGGGAGAGTAGCTGTTCTATTCTAAACAATCCAAGTTTGATAGTATTATAGGGTCTTGTAAAATAAAGGTACCTCAAGGCCTCGATAAATTTACTCAAGTTTTGTTTCCCTCCAAATCCGTGATTATCTGCTCAATCCGCCTAATTTGCTCCATCATTGACCTATACTTCTCGCGAGTTTCCTCAACCACGTCTTCGGGGGCATTGTTTATAAAGTTTTCGTCTGACAACTTCTTAGCGAACTTTTCCGCGTCAAATTTTAGTTTTTCCACCTTTTTCGTGAGTCTGGAGATTTCACTGTCAATATCCACAAGTTCTCCCAAAGAAACGTACACTTCAAGGTCTGTGGAGACATAAGCAGTGGCACTGCCTTGTGGACGCTCGGAGACGAATTCAACCTTTTCAACATTGCCTAAGAATTGCACATATCCGATTTCTTCAACGTTCAAAGTTCCCTTCACATAAGTGACAACTTTCGTCGATTGCGGTACGTTAACCTCTGCCCTAACGTTCCTTATTCCTCTGATGATAGCCATGAGTTGTTCAAATCGTTTTTCTGAAGTTTCATCTACGTATTCGTTCCTAGGATTCGGCCATTTCGCAATAACCAAAGATTCACCATCAACTGGGAGCTTTGTCCAGAGTTCTTCGGTAAGGAACGGCATGAACGGATGCAACAATCTCAGGCTTGTATCGAGCACATAGACCAGTATGTTTTGAACAAGCTTCTTTTCATCCGTTTTCAACCGATTCTTAACCGCTTCGATGTACCAGTCGCACAACTCATCCCAGAAGAAGTTGTATATTTCACCAGCAGCGATATTGAAATCGTAATCTTCGAGTGCTTTTGTGACTCGTTCAACAGTTTTCTGTAGCTTTGATAGTATCCACCTGTCAACGAGTTTAAGTTGAGCTACACCAATATCGATCTTTTCGTAATCGTCCAGATTCATGAGCACAAACCTTGTGGCGTTCCAGATCTTATTTGCGAATTTTTTGTACGTATCGAAGAACCGAACATCAAGCTTGAGATCCCTACCTTGCGCAGCGAGAATTGCCAACGTAAAGCGCATGGGATCGGCACCGTATTCTTCAATTACCTCAAGTGGATCAATACCATTACCGAGCGACTTACTCATCTTCCGACCGTACTTGTCACGCACCAGTTGGTGGATGTAAACCTCGTGGAAAGGCTTTTTTCCAATGAATTCGTAACCCATCATGATCATGCGTGCTACCCAGAAAAAGATGATGTCAAAGCCTGTGACGAGTACGTCAGTTGGATAATAGCGTTCAAGATCTGGCGTCTTTTCTGGCCAGCCCATCGTGCTGAACGGCCACAGCGCCGAACTGAACCATGTGTCGAGCACGTCTTCGTCCTGTTTCAGATTGTGGCTCCCACACTTTTCACATTTTGTAGGATCTGCTTCGGAGACATTGTAATGTCCGCAGTCCTGACACTGCCAAACGGGTATTCTGTGACCCCACCAAAGTTGACGGCTGATACACCAATCCCTGATTTCGTACATCCAGTTCAGATAAACTTTTTTCCATCGCTCGGGTATGAACCTGATTTCACCATTTTCAACGGCTTCAATAGCTCTCTTTGCCAACGGCTTCATGCTAACAAACCATTGATCCATCAACCGTGGTTCGACAACAGTTTCACAGCGATAGCAATGCCCAACAGCATGTTTTATCTTCTCAACTTTCAATAAATAACCGCTCTCTTCCAACTCGGCAACGATAGCTTTCCGGGCTTCTTGAGCGGTGAGTCCTTTGAACTTTCCACCGTTTTCATTAACGATAATGTTTTCGTCAAAGATATCGACAAACGGTAGGTTATGCCTTTGACCAATAAGATAATCGTTTGGATCGTGCGCGGGTGTAACTTTGAGTGCGCCGGTTCCAAAAGACGGATCGACGTAATTATCCGCGATGATGGGTAGTTCTCTGCCAACAAGTGGCAGTATGACTGTTTTGCCAACAAGGTGTTTATATCTCTCATCGGCTGGGTGAACGGCAACAGCTGTATCACCGAGCATTGTTTCTGGTCTTGTGGTGGCAATAACCACGTAATCGTTCTCACCTTTGATTGGGTATTTGATGTAGTAAAGTGCACCGTCCTCCTCAACATATTCCACTTCTTCATCGGAGAGCACGGTACCGCACCTGTGGCACCAGTTGACGATGTACTTACCTTTGTATATCAATCCCTTCTTGTACAGGTCCACGAAGACCTTACGAACAGCCTTGGAAAGTCCTTCGTCCAACGTAAACCGTTCGCGTGTCCAATCGACTGAAGCACCGATAGACATGATTTGAGACTTTATCTCTTTTCTATATTTATTTGCCCAACCCCATACAATTTCGAGGAATTCTTCTCTTGTGAAATCGCGTCTGTTCTTCCCTTGCGTTGCGAGGAACTTTTCAACTGCTGTCTGCGTTGCAATACCAGCATGATCCTCGCCGGGGAGCCACATGACGTCGTAACCTTGCATTCTTCTAAAGCGGCTGATTATATCCTGAATCGTTATGTTGAGAGCGTGTCCCATGTGAATTCTGCCTGTGATATTCGGTGGTGGTATTACGATTGAATACTTTGGTCCGAAACCTTTTGGTGTGAAATATCCCTTTTCGAGCCAAACTTTGTACCACTTCATCTCCAAATTTTGTGGTTCGTAACGCGTACCGATTTCCATCAACGTGCACCTCCCAATTTTTCTACATCTATTTCACAATCGATTTTTATTTTCTCGTTACCGTAGGTTAGAAGTAAGTACTGCAGGGAGTCCTTGATGCGTTGGCCAATTTTCTCGACGTCGTTATCGCTGACACCGTGGAGCATAATCGTAAATTCTTGCTCCCCGCTTCTGCAAACGAAGTCTTTTGGGATACGCACGCTATGCTTAATTACTGCCGCAATTCGCGAGATCGCAAAAGTTTTGACTTCCGGATTAGTGCTCGAAAAGTTCACACGGATTTTGAGGACATGGTAGCTTTCCTCGCTGTTTTTTAGCTCGGAGATGACCGCTTCCGCAAAGGACGAGTTTGGTAGTCTTGTTATTGGATCTACCCATTCACCAGTCAGTATCTTTTGGAGATAGTGCATGTAATTTCCCTCCTTTGCAGGTCCATTCTTTCGTATAATTTTACCATATCTCTCACGCTGTGAGAATAGGCCTACGCTAATTATTACCTCTTCACCAAGCGCCTCTTGTCTGGTAGAATACATTTAATGATTCGTATAACTAACGTTTTTTCAGGGTGGTATTCTGAGCCGCAGTGGGAGGGGTGTGTTTTGTCCACTTCTTCGATGTTGGCTGTCGCATCGCATTTCTTGCTTGATTTTCTTGTTTCGTTTTTCAACCCACTTGTTCCGTACATGATCGACAAATTCTCAATTCAGGTACGCGTGATAACCTCTTTTTTAACGCTTTCGGCAGCGTTGGCAAGTTTGCTCCAAGTAATGTTTGGTTACGTTTTCGACAGGGTGAGCAACAAGAAATTGATTCTATCCATGATATACTTCATCGAGGGTGTTGGGATATCGGTTTTGGGATTTGCGGCAAACTTTTGGATCGCACTGATGGCAATCTTTCTCGTGAGGATTGCAAATTCCGCGTTTCATCCACTTGGTGCGGCGATGGCTGGTGAGCGGAGCGGTTTAGATGTTGCAATCTTCTCAATAGCTGGTACCTTGGGAGCCGCTTTAGGACCCGTTTTCATATCGACTTACGTTTCCCGGTTCGGGGACCTACAAATGCTCTGGGTGTTGGGACTTTTGTTTGTTGCACTGGGTGTTGCGGTTCACAGAGTTCCGACAAAAAAGGGAAACACTCAAAAAGAACACGGAAAATTAAAAGAAGTGCTCATTCTCTTACCCATACTCGTGGTCGTAAC
>JAUQPP010000015.1 GCA_030550315.1 Thermotogota bacterium
ATAGGAGTAGGGGCATTGACCAGCCCAGTGCGGTTAAGGTTAGTAAGCTAACACACCGCACGAAGAATCCTCGCATTTCAATGCGGGGAGGAGGTCAAGACTTGCTTTGTGTAATGGGGGTGAAAACGGTGCGCGTACTTTACGCACAGTCTGGGGGTGTTACGAGTGTTATCAACGCAAGTGCTTATGGCGTTATCGACGAAGCCCGAAAGAATGGACTGGAAATTTGGGTTGGTATCAACGGTGTGACCGGTATATTGAAGGAGCGATTCCTGGACGCAACTGAACTTGACATAGAGTTTCTGAAACATACACCAGCCGGTGCTTTCGGTTCTTGCCGAAAGAAGATGAAGAATGAGGCTGATATACAGAAACTCTTTGATATATTCCAAAAGTATGAGATCAGGTATTTCTTCTACAACGGTGGCAATGACTCCATGGACACTGCGTGGAGGGTTCAAGTTGAAGCACAAAAACGTGGCTATGAACTAAAAGTTGTCGGGGTCCCAAAAACAATAGACAACGATTTGCCACACACGGACCATTGTCCTGGGTACGGTAGTGCGGCGAAATACATCGCCATCGCCATGATGGAAGCAGCCCTTGATTTAAGAAGCATGTGGGTAGATTCAACTCAGGTCTTCGTCATGGAAATTATGGGAAGGCACGCTGGTTGGCTTGCAGCAGCCGCTGGTTTGGGATGGTTAAACGGTATAGGTGCGGACATAATCCTTCTCCCCGAAAAGCCATTTGACAAGGACGAATTTTTGGCAGCAGTTGATAGGGTTGTAAACAAGAAGGGCTACTGCGCTATCGCCGTAGCTGAAGGTTTAAAGTACCCGGACGGTTTCTTCGTCTCCGATATGGGGTTTACCGACAGCTTTGGTAACCGTCAACTTGGTGGTGTTGGATTCACGATTGCAGGAATGATTCGTTCAGAGCTTGGTTTAAAAACACATGTCTCTATTCCAGATTACCTTCAGAGGAGTGGCAGACACATAGCAAGTGCAACGGATGTTGAGGAAGCGGAAATGTGTGGACGAATGGCCGTGAGATACGCACTTGAGGACAATTACGGAGTCATGGTAACAATGGAACGTCTATCTGATTCTCCATATCAAATAAGGTATTCGTCTGTGCCGCTGAATTTGGTGGCTGATCAGACTAAAATGCTACCCAAAGATTTCTTTGATGGTTACCAGATAACGGAGAAGTTCATAAGGTATGCTCTTCCTCTTATTCAAGGTGAGCCCTATCCACCTTATAGAAATGGTTTGCCTGATTATCGGATGTTCGATATAGGTTGATTTCATGCGCACCTAAAGAGTTTATTGTTGAATTTTGGTCTAATTTTGGTCTGGGAGGTTACGTCATGTATCCAACGCCGACCTGGGTCTACGAATCGGTCATTTACCAAATCTTCCCTGATCGGTTTGCCATCGGAAAAGGGAAAAGTGTTCATGACAAGGCTCGACTTTACACTTCTCGAGGTGGAAACATCCTTGAGTGGAACGTGTTACCAAGAGCAAAACCTCACGCTGCCCATGTAAACGATTTTTACGGTGGAGACCTCTGGGGAATTGTGGAAAAGATACCTTACCTGCAAGATTTAGGTGTCAACGTAGTGTACACAACGCCAATATTTTTGTCGCCGTCGAATCACAAGTACGATACTGTTGATTACCTCACAGTGGATCCTCAGTTCGGTGGCAATCTGGCTTTTAAACGATACCTAAGCGAGATGAAAAAGAACGGATTTAAGATTATTCTCGACGGTGTGTTCAACCACCTCAGCAAATACCATCCGTGGTTCGAAAAGGCACTCAAAGGTGATAGGAAACACATTGCCAAATTTACCTTCTACAAAGACGGTTATCGTTCTTGGAACAACTTTTCACACATGCCGGAGTGGAACTGGGAGGAAGTAGAGGTTCGCGAATATCTACTTGGAGTTGTTGAACATTACCTCAGACTGGGAATAGATGGCTGGAGGCTTGATGTTGGTTTTGACCTCGGGTACGTGAACAATGCTTTGATAGCTTCGAGGGTTAAATCGGTATCGTTGGAGAAGTACGTTGTTACAGAGACATGGAATTTCCCTGCGGGTTGGGAGATGGTCGATGGGATAATGAACTACCACTTTAGGGAAACTGTGCTGGGATACTTAAAAGGTGAACGGATAAACGTGGCTCAAGCATTACAGAGTGCGTTCGAGAGGACCAAAAACATTTACGGTTGCTGGAACATCCTTGATAGCCATGACACACCACGCTTGGCCACTGTTTTACCAGACAAGGAGTTGCGGAAGCTGGCAATCGTACTTCAGTTCACGTATCCAGGTGTTCCAATGGTTTACTACGGTACGGAAATTGGGATGGAAGGTGGACCGGATCCGGAAAACCGTGCGCCCATGATTTGGGATGAGAAGCTTTGGGATAACGAACTGAGGGATTTCTACAAGAAGCTAATCTCACTGCGACGAAAAGAAATCGCACTCAAGATTGGAACTTTTGAAGTTTTAAACGATGAACCGCTCGTATTCTTTAGGAGAGCACCTCACGTGCTTGACTCAATTGTTGTAGCTGTTAACAAAGATGAGTACACAAGGGTCTGTCTTTCCATCCCAGATGGTAGGTTACTATCGGGAACACCGTTCTTGGATCTGTTTACCGGTGAGGAATTTTGGATTGTCGGTGGCATGCTTAAGATTGATATTCCAAAGAAAGGATTCAGGATTTTGAGAGTTACGAACAAAGTTAAGAGGGGCTATGATCAATACAAGAGAATTTACTGAGCTTTAGTAATGCGGGGGAATTGTGTGAGGTTTAACCGTTCTTACGAGTATTACGATCGCATCGCAGCAGTTTACGATTCAATGTACCAAGACGAATATTGGAGGAGTGCCTGTGAACAAACAAGAAGAATTGTACTGAGGTACGTAAAAAATTTACATGGACTTGAAGTAATTGACATTGGCGCCGGGACAGGAACATGGGGCCTTTGGTTTTCACAAATGGGCTCCTATGTAACGCTTGTTGAACCGGCGCGGAACATGCTAGATATTGCCAAATGTAAGTTTGGTCGTAGTAATCTCCTTCAAAGAGTGCGTGGTTTCTTTTGCACCAAGATCGAAGATTTGGAAAATTACCAGCAGTACGATATAGCACTTTTACTTGGAGATGTTCTTAGCTATGTTGAAAGTCCTGATTTGGTTGTTCGGAAGGTTGCAAAGTTGCTCAAGCGTCACGGGCTTTTGTTTGGTACGGTTGACAACTACTTTTCGTACCTAAAAGACGTAATCATTTACGGAACGCTTGACGATCTGAAAAGGCTACAAAATCTAGGGAAACTCCCGATAGGTTCCGAGTTTGGAGTTTTTGAGGCGAGGAGCTTTACCGAGGAAGAACTGAGAAAACTATTAAGGCTGTCTGGATTCTACGTGGCTGAAATAACAAGTTTAGCTGTTTTTCCAAACGCGGAGTTGAATTTAAAGTTTGGGACACACTTTAACCGAGAAGCAGAGCATCTACTGTACGTAGCTGTGAAGGAGTGAAAATAAAAATGGTGCCGTACACCCCGCTTCGACTCACCCAGACCCGGTCGCACGCACCCACCATGGCTCCGACCGGGCACTCCCACGGCACACACTTGCCTGCTTAGGGCTGCTTCCTTCCGGACCTGACCCGGTTCACAGGTAGTTGTTGCGTGGGACCCGATCTTCAACGCCACTGAGTACGCCGATACCGACCCCAGGTGGCCTCAGTCGGGGAATTCAGCCCCGCTAAGGTGGGTTTCGGGTACAGGGGACCACCAACCCCCCGCCTAGTACGGCACCAAGGATTATTCTACCACTAATTTCTGAATTTTCAACGTTTGAGTTTTATGATATAATTTAAGCGTTAGCGATTGCACTTTTTCAAGTACTGAATTCTCTGACAAGACTTGGAACAAGACGAAGGGGGTACGCATTATGGATATTAGGAAGATGACCGTTGAAGAGTTTTGCAATAAGGTAAAGGAAAAAACGCCAGTTCCCGGCGGTGGTGCCGTTGGTGCTGTCGTTGCAAGCTTGGGTGCAGCATTAAATTCTATGGTTGCGAACCTCACACTTGGGAAGAAGAAATACGAAGAGTACGAAGGATTGATGCAAGAAGTGGTCGAAAACATGGAATTACTCCTTGAAAGATGTTTGCGACTTGCCTCAGCCGATGTTGATGCCTTCAATTCCGTCATGGAAGTTTATAAGCTTCCGAGGGAAGATGCTTCGAGAAACGAAAAGCTTCAAAATGCTTTAAAAAAGGCTATCGAGGTACCATTCGAACTAGTAGAGTGTGCCAGAGACGTTCTCAAATACAGCGAAATTGTTGCAAAATGGGGAAACAAGAACGCTATTTCAGACGCCTTCAGCGCAGCAGAACTCGCACGTGCTGCCTGCAAAATCGGTGAATATAATGTGCTGATCAACCTCAAATCGCTTACGGACGAAGAATATTCGAAGAGAATTCTTGATGAGCTCTACGAAGTTATCGGAGAAGCAAAAGTTTATTATGAGAGAGTACAGGAGTTGGTAAAGGAAAATGGGTTCACTAAGATTTGAAATCGTCTCGACTGATGGAAGTGCCCGTCGTGGAAGGATACATCTACCTCACGGGGTCGTTCAAACCCCTACATTTATGCCTGTAGGAACTAACGCAAACGTTAAGCTTGTAACACACGATATCTTGAAGGAAAACAACGTGCAAATAATTCTGTCAAACGCCTTTCATCTGTATCTTAAACCTGGCCTCGATGTTATTCGTGAGTTCGGAGGCCTTCACAACTTCATGAACTGGGACCGTCCTATTCTCACCGATAGCGGTGGTTTTCAAGTATTCAGCCTAAAGAAAGGTCAAAAAATCACCGATGATGGTGTTTGGATCGTTTCGCCAATTGATGGTTCGAAGCATTACATTACCCCGGAACTCTCGATGGAAATCCAGGCTACCTTGGGTTCAGATATAGTAATGGCTTTCGACTATTGTGCGGACCCTAGGGATGGCTACGAGGAGGCAAGGAGAGCGGTAAAATTAACAACTAAGTGGGCTCGAAGAAGTTTGGAGCACCTAAGGAGAATTTCTCAACAAGCTATTTTCGGAATTATCCAAGGTGCCATCTACGAGGACCTCCGCGAGATGAGTCTTAGGGAGATTACGGAACTTGATTTTGACGGTTTTGCCATAGGTGGTTTGAGCGTGGGAGAACCCCGAGAGATTACACTGAAGATGGTTGAGTTTGTTGCACCAAAGATGCCAGCTGATAAACCAAGGTACTTCATGGGTGGGGGTTCTCCAGATCTCTTAGTGGACCTTGTAGCTTGCGGTGTTGATATTTTTGATAGCGTTTTCCCAACTCGCGTTGCAAGACACGGATTGGCAGTTACTTGGAAAGGTAAATTCAACATTAGAGCCGCAAGGTACAAATACGATAAAAGGCCTATCGATGAACATTGTACGTGCTATACTTGCAGAAATTTCTCGCGTGGTTACATTCGTCATCTTTTTGACCGTGAAGAAGTACTTGGGCAGATACTGCTAACTATTCACGATATTCATTTCATGATGGAATTTGGGCAAAAAATGCGTGAGAGTATTGAGAAAGGTCAATTCCAAAAATTCAGGGAGGGGATAAAGGATGCATACGCGAATCCTCTTGTGGATTAACTTCGTGTTGTTGCTGCTAGCTGGATCGGTATTCTCGTTTTTCCAAGACAGCTTGCTGAAGTTGGATGTTGAAAAGAACTTATTGGGTATCAGTGTAGAGAGTTACGAGGTTGAAGGCCCGTACTATAGGATCTTTTGGTGGCAACGTGGGGATGACTTGGTCGGGGAACTGGGCTATGCCATCGATGGTGGATATTCCGAAAGTTTTTTGAACTACAAGTTGAGGAGCCTTAAAGGAAATTTTGCTTTTAATATAAAGTCGAGGATTATTCCTCTTGAGCAGTTTAATTTGAAGCTTGATGCCGGCATTTTGGTACCGGTATCGAAACAGTTCACAATTTCTGTGGATGTTTATGATATTTTCCTTTATCCAGCTCCAAATGAAGAGATCGAGTTGCCAACGTTCTTTGTAAGATTTAATCTATCGGCGCTTCCAAACGTTAGCTTAAATATTGATATTACTAACTTCCGTTCTGAGGTTATTGCTGTACCACTTGGCTTTTCTCTGGTGAATTTTATACCTCAAACTTCATTGACACTCCAATACGTTCCGATTTACAGGTTTACCTATGGAAGTTTCCACAACGCAATCTACGCATCTTTGGAGTTCCAGCCCTCAAATTTCATTTTTGGTGCGAAAGGTTTTTACAATTTCAACGGCGCAGTGAACAGTGTCAAAGGTCTCTTGAACGTCTGGGGACTGGAAGTCTACGCGGGAGTGAACTTCTGATGGCAGGGGATGTTATTAAGATACTTGGAGAAGATGATATACGTCGTTCACTCATGAGAATTGCTCACGAAATTCTCGAGCGCAACAAAGGCGCTCGAGATATTGTGCTTCTTGGTATAATAACGCGCGGATATCATCTTGCAAGGCGTATAGGGAACAATATCAAACTTATCGAAAACGTTGATGTTCCAGTGGGTGCACTTGATGTTGCGCCGTTTAGGGACGATGAGAAGCGAACGAGCAGTTCAGAGGATAGAAGTGTAATTAACTTCGATATTTTGAATAAAATAGTCATTCTCGTGGACGATGTGCTCTTTACCGGACGTACCGTTAGGGCCGCTATGGATGCTATCATCTCTCGCGGAAGGCCGAAGAGCATCCAATTGGCTGTACTGGTTGACAGAGGGCATCGCGAATTTCCGATACGTCCCGATTTTGTTGGAAAGAATATTCCAAGTTCTAAGGAAAAGGAAGTGGTAAAGGTCAAGTTGAGGGAAGTCGACGGTGAAGATGGTGTGTTCATTCTGAAAATCTGAAAATTTGGAGGAAGCTGCATGAAGTACGAAGTTCAGTATAAGGGTAGTTACGCGATCTTGAGAGTCATGCTTCCACTTGGCGCGGAAGTTGTGGTTGAACCCGGAGCTATGGTTTACATGAGAGGGCCTGTTGAAGTACAGACATCAACTGGTGGCATTTGGAAGGCCTTGAAAAGAACGTTGCTTGGTGGTGAATCATTTTTTATGAACAGATACATTTCCAAAGGTGATGCGGAAATTGGTCTTGCCCCAGAACTGCCAGGTGATATCGATGTGATTCAAGTTTCGGGAACGTTGTTTGTTCAGTCAACTTCCTATCTTGCCAGTGATACTTCGCTCGACCTTGACGTTTCTTTTGGTGGATTTAAGTCGTTCTTCGCAGGAGAGGGAATATTTCTTTTGAAGTTACAAGGCTATGGGGATGTGGCCGTTTCATCCTTTGGGGCCATAAAAATGCTCCAGTTGGAACCGGGTGAAACCATTACGATAGATACTGGACACGTGGTCGCATTCGACGGTAGCGTATCGTGGAACGTCAGAACTTTTGGAGGCTTAAAATCAACACTTTTTGGTGGAGAAGGACTCGTTTGTGAATTCCGTGGCCCAGGACGAGTTTACATCCAGACAAGGAATTATCCTGCATTTGTTGAATGGATAAAATCCCTAGTTCCAAGGGATACAGGTAGTCGTTAGTACAAGCTCCTTAGCTTAGAAGTGCTGAATATTTTTCCAGGGAGGAAGATGCGATGCCACTCTTCGGTACTGATGGAATCAGAGGTGTTGTAAACGAAGAATTAACTCCTGAGATAGCGTTCAAGCTCGGTAACGTTGTTGCAAGGTATGTGGACAAGAGAGTATTTATTGCCAAAGATACGAGAGCTAGTGGTGATATGTTTGAAGCAGCACTGATTGCAGGAGCCACTGCTGCTGGCGCAACTGTTTACAGATGTGGTGTTCTGCCAACTCCGGCATTGGCTATTCTCACAAAACTTGAGGACGCTGTAGGCATCATGATTTCCGCATCCCACAATCCACCGGAGTTCAACGGTTTGAAGGTCATATCACGCGGTTACAAGTTACCGGACGATGTAGAGGAAATGCTCGAAAAGAGAATGAAAGAGGAAACTTACAATGTACCATACAACGAGGTAGGCTGCGTGATCGACTACAAATTAGCCTTTGAGGAATATGTTAATTACATACTTCAACAGTTCCAAGACATAGACTTTTCTGGTTTAAAAGTGTTGGTCGATCCCGGAAACGGTGCCGCTATAGAAACTACCGCTTACGTGCTCACAAAACTTGGCGCGAAAGTCGAGCTAATCAACAACTCTCCAGATGGTTACAACATAAACGTCAATTGCGGATCTACAAATCCTGAGGTTGCCAGAACAAAAATGACGAGCCACCATCTTGCGATACTGCACGATGGGGATGCCGATAGGTGTATCCTTCTTGATGAGTCTAAGCGAGTTGTGAACGGTGATAAAATCTTGGGAATTTGCGGGAAATATATGAAAGGTGAAGGACGGTTGAAGAATGATGTCATAGTTGGTACGGTTCTCACAAACAAAGGTCTCGAGGTATTTTTGAAGCAAAATGGTATCAAGCTTGAGCGTACGAAAGTCGGTGACCGCTACGTTCTCGAGCGTCTAACGCAAATCGGTGGTATTCTTGGAGGAGAGGGCAGCGGACACGTAATATTCCTCGACAGGTCAACAACCGGGGACGGACTCATAACAGCGATTGAGACAATTCGCGTGATGATCAGGACCGGTAAAAAGCTTGGAGAACTTGCCGATGAAGTTCCGGAGTACCCACAAATCATGTTGAACGTTCAAACAAGACACAAGCTGCTTGTTGAACATGAGGATGTCAAAAACCTTATAGAAAAGTTCAAGAGGGACGATGTGGACATCGTTGTAAGACCTTCGGGAACCGAACCGCTTATAAGAGTCTTCGTGCAGGGGCCGGATGAACAGTACATCTCCACGATTGCTTACGAAATTTCAAGTACAATAGAAAAGCTTTCTCAAAGCTACGACGAAAGTTCTTGGAAGGGAGAGTAAAGGTATGACGAAAGAAGAACTGAGGACGGCAGTGTGGAATAAGCTCAAAGAGGTTATCGACTGGGAAATAGGCCTTGATGTTGTCACATTGGGCCTGGTGTATGATATTCAAGTGGATGACCAGAACAACGTTAAGGTCCTGATGACAATGACTACACCGATGTGCCCGCTTGCGGGAAGCATACTAGCCGATGCGGAAATGAAGCTTCGCTCGATAAATGGTGTAGGGAACGTTGAGGTAGAACTGACCTTCGATCCACCTTGGACCCCCGATAGGATAGACCCGATAATACGCAAACAACTCGGTATATAATTGTGTAGTTTTCAGATATTTTCGGGAGATGGTTATTTCTTGAGACTTTCCGAACTGGTTTCGCGGTACAAGGTACTTGGCTTACGTGAACACGAAATCATTTTGATTGCAAGTCACTTGACCGGTAAGTCAAAAGAATACCTGATAGCCCACCCGGAGACTGAATGTCCAGACAAGATTCTGGAATTGCTCAATCGAAGACTCAGAGGTTACCCGCTCCAGTACATCCTTGGAAAAGTAGAATTTTATGGAAGAACTTTTCAAGTTGCTGAGGGTGTTCTAATCCCTCGTTGGGAAACGGAAGGCCTCGTAGAGATTGCAATAGATATCATAAAGCGAAAACAGATTAAGCTCGTAGCGGATATAGGTGTTGGTACTGGTGTCATCGCTATCACACTCGCACTTGAAACTGGTGTCACGGTTTTAGGAACGGACGTGGAAGATAAGCCTCTCAAGGTTACTCTGGAAAATGCAAAACTTCATGGGGTGGAAAACAGGATAAACCTACGCTTAGGGGAATTCTTAGAGCCATTTAAAGAGTGGTTCGAGAAGATTCAAATGATTGTCTCGAATCCACCGTATGTTAAGCGCGGGACTTTACTTCAAAGCGAACTGTACTATGAACCGGAGAAGGCACTCTTTGGGGGAGAAGACGGCCTCGATTTTTACCGTGGATTTTTCAAAAGGTACGACATTACAGGAAAAGTTGTGCTCATGGAAATCGGAGAGGACCAGGGTGAAGAACTAAAGAAAATGACAGGGGGAACGGTTTTAAAGGATATTGCCGGCAAGGATCGTTACCTACTTGTTGAACTATAGAGTAGATAAAAGAAGTAGTTGTGAAAGGAGGAGAGGATATGAAGGTTGTACTCACACAGGATGTTCCAAAACTCGGTCGAAAAGGTGAAGTCATAAACGTTTCCGATGGTTACGCTCGAAATTTTCTAATACCTCGTGGGCTCGCCAAGGAAGCAACCGAGGAAGTACTTAGAAAGCTCCAAGAAGAAAGGGAACTAGAGCGCAAGCGATTGGAGGAACAAAGAAGAGAAAGCGAAGCGTTGCTTTCCGAGCTCCAAAGACACGTCTTCAAAATACACGCGAAGGCCGGTGAGAGTGGTAAACTCTTTGGCTCACTCACGGCAAGTAATATTGCCGAGGAAGTGTCCAAAGTTACTGGGAAGCAAATCGACAAAAAGTGGATTGCGCTAGAGAATCCGATAAAATCGACCGGTTTGTACGATGTTTTGGTAAAGCTTCCAGGTGGAGTTTCGGGTAAAATCAAAGTTGAAGTTTCACCAACTGAGAAATGAAGATTTGAAAGCTTTTAAAATTAAGAAAGGTTCGAAGAGAAATATCGAGATAACATAAAAGACAAGGAGTGTGGTCTTTTGAATTTCATAGCTTTTTCAAAAGCACTGTATTCTACTTGGATTTACTATTCTCCAGAACGAGTTCTTTTCGACGCGGGTGAAGGCGTAGCTACGCGTTTGAGTAACAAGATTTATGCTATACGATACGTATTTTTAACACACGGTCATGTTGATCACATAGCCGGTTTGTGGACCATAATAAACACCCGGAACAACGCGATGGGAGACAGGGAAAAACCTCTAACCGTTTATTATCCGAAGGGGAACAGGGGTATCGAGACATACGCGGAGTTTCTCAGGCGGGTCAACAGTGAGCTAAGGTTTGAGTTGGAGTTCATTGGTGTTAATCCCGGTGAGAAGGTATTCCTGAGGCAATCGGGCTCTTTTACACGATATATCCAGCCCTTTAGCGTTCAACACACCTACAACGAAATATCGGTTGGTTATCATGTGATAGACGTTCGAAAAAGATTAAAAGAAGAATACAGAAACTTACCATCGAACGAAATCGCACGGCTTGTAAAAACACTTGGGCATGCCGAGATGACGGAAACTTACGAAAAAAAGATTCTCACGATCTCGGGAGATACTGTTCTGCTTAAAAAGGAAGACATTATGGACACTGAAATACTCTTCCACGAATGCACGTTCTTAAAGAAAGAAGATAGAAAATTTAACAACCACGCATCGTTAGATGAGGTAATTGAACTTGTAAAAGGTACCGACATAAAAACACTCGTTCTTTACCATATCTCTTCCAGGTACGTGAGAAACATTGAGCGCGCGATAAAGAAGATTAATTTACCAAATATCAAAATCGCATACGTTCATCCGGAGAAGCTTTTTGAGATGTGACGAACACTCACTCAGCGAGAAGCTCTTTGCCGCAGGCGGTGGCACCATGAAACACGTTATCTTCGTAAGTGACACGCACATTGGTGATGGTAGTAGCAAAGATGATTTCAATCAAGATGACGTAATCGAGAACCTCGTTGCGGATTGGTCCACCTTGGAGAACCCCGAACTTGTTATCGTCGGAGATGGTTTTGAGTTACTCGAATCCGATACAGTTCGTAGTTTGGGTGTTACTGGATTTTGGGAGACTGTGGACCTTATAGATCGTACACTGATAGATAGAATAGTGCAGGTTCATCCAAAAGTTTTTAGGAGTTTATCAAATTTTCCGGGGAGAATCTGGTATGTTGTGGGAAATCATGACTACTATCTGTGGAAAAACAAGAACCTTCAGGATGCGCTCAAAGAGTATCTCCCAAATCTCGAAATTGTTCCTTACTATCTTGATTCACAAGCTGGAATATTGGCAGTACACGGTAATCAATTTGATTCTATAAACAAATTTAAAGAGATTGATGGAGAGCTCGTCCCCCCATTGGGGGACTTTATCGCCAGATACATGATGGTCAATTTCGATGAATCGTTAAGGAGTTACGTACCCGAGGAAGTACTTAAGGATTACGATAACGTCAGACCTGTGCTTGATGTTTTCGATTGGCTTGAAAAGATTTCGCAACTATACCAGACCGGTGTTGATCTGATAAAAATATGGGTGGATAATTTTTTGGAAATGATGAAACACGAGGAAGCGAAGAATTGGATGAAAAAGAATTACCCCGCTCTCAGTAAATTGTCGGTACTTTTTTTGAACAGAACTGGTGGAATACGTTTGGGAGAGCTAATCGTTCGTACCGTTATGAAAATGAGAAACATGCGGAAAACGGACTACCTTAAAAAGGCTGCGACGAAGATATTTGAAAGTCCTTCGTGGATGAAAAAACATATGGACGGCTACCTGGATAAGCAGAAGAGATACGATTTCGAAGAAATTACACTCAACGGTATTGTCATGGGCCATAACCACAGACCATCCTTTGATGTGCTAAAAATCAAGGGAGAACTTAAATTCTACCTAAACTGTGGTTCTTGGAAACCGGTTGTTGAACGTCGTGGACACAATATGTTTCAACGCTTTTTCGAGATTTTCTACGCGATTACTAAGATAGAATCGGATGGTGAGATAGAAATAATAACTGGTTCAATAAACAAACTTAGAAAGAGTCACATCATATAGATATTTTGGCGCGTTTTTGCGCGACCTTAGCTCGGAGGTGCACTGTTTGAAAGTAATAACTACACATATAAATCCAGATTTTGATGGTTTCGCAAGTTGTGTAGGGATAAAGAAACTATATCCAGATTTTGAAATAATACTATCTGGTTCTCCTGTGCAGAATCTGAAGGAATTCCTTAGGTTGTACGAGGAAGAATTTCCGTACAGAACCGATAGTGAATTAAAAGAGTTAAACGAAGAGATTGAGGAAGTCGTCATTGTGGATACCAATAGCCTGGAGAGGATTAGTGAACTCCTCAAGTTAAAAATAACCGAAAGTACGAAGATAACAATAATTGACCACCATCCTGACATACGACCACCTGAGAATAACGAATGTCCAAGTGCTACTAAAATTGTGAGAACCACAGGTGCGGCAACATCGATCGTCGTTTCCCTTCTGCGTGAAAAGGGCGTGAGAATCACCAAAAGTGAAGCTACACTTCTTGCAATAGCAATATACGAGGATACAGGAAGTCTGCTGTTTTCAAGTACAACCATTGAAGATGTCCTTGCAGTTACCTACCTGTTGGAAAACGGGGCAAACCTTGAGACAGTTGCTGAATACGTTCGTTACGACCTTACGATTGATCAAAAAAAGATCCTGAATGACCTTCTCCAGAACGTCACCACGCACAATGTAAACGGCTACATTGTCACTATAGCGTACGCCGAAACCGAAAAATTTATAGGTGGCCTGGCTGCAATCACAGCTAAATTTTGGTACACTTACAACGCCGAAACATTGATTGTGGTCGTCAGGATGGGTAAGAAAGTAGTCATCGCTGGTAGGACCAAATCCTCAGATATCAATCTTGCGGGCTTAATGGCGGAATTTGGTGGTGGTGGCCATCGACAAGCTGCATCAGCAACCTTAAATTTAGCCGCAGTCGATGAGGTTATACACAAAATCCTAAGACTTCTACCAAAACACATAAATACAGCGATCCGTGCGAGAGATATTATGTCTTCACCAGTTAGAACGGTGCTAGCATCGGAAACGATAGAGGAAGTCAACAAGATAATGGAAACAACCGGGCATGGAGGCTTACCCGTAGTTGAAGGTAACAAACTCGTAGGAATCGTTACGAAGAAGTCTGTGGACAAAGCTATTCATCATGGACTTGGCAAAAGACCGGTTAAATCGATCATGAGTTCCAAGCTAATCACGGCTCGTGTCGACACGCCGGTGAGTCAAATCAAAAAAATGATGGTTGAGAACGATATAGGAAGAATTCCTATACTCGATGAGAACAACATACTTGTTGGAATTGTCACAAGATCCGACGTAATGAGAGCTATGACTGGTAACGTAATACCAAACGTTCAGAATGTCACCCATGAACCGGTCTTTGAAAACCTACTTGACTTGATGAAGAATCGACTACCAAGTCGACTAATGAATTTACTGAGATTACTCGGCACGTACGGAACCGAATTACGTATGTCAGTCTACGTAGTTGGAGGGTTTGTCAGGGATCTGTTGTTGAACATCCCAAATTACGATGTGGACATCGTGGTTGAGGGAACTGAAGAAAAAGCCGGTATCGAATTCGCAAAATATGTGGGTAAAGAACTGAATGCCACGGTCGTACCGTATGAGAAATTTTTAACCGCGAGCATAATTTTTCGAGATGGCTACAAGATAGATATAGCCACTGCGCGAACGGAGTATTACGAAAGTCCCGGTGATTTGCCGCAGGTTGACATAAGCACTATTAAGAAAGATTTGTACAGAAGAGATTTTACCATCAATGCCATGGCGATAAAGCTTAATCCACAGGAGTTCGGTACGCTGTATGACTTTTTCAGTTGTCGTAAGGACCTTGAAAATGGGATAATTAGAGTTTTGCACAACCTCAGTTTTGTTGAAGACCCAACACGTATGATTCGGGCTATCAGGTTCGAGCAAAGGTACAATTTCCGAATGGAGGAACGTACACTTGAGCTTTTGAAGAAAAACTTGGAGGAAAATTACTTGGAGCGGGTTTCCGGTGCACGGATTAGACAGGAGATAGAAAAAATCTTAGAAGAGAAAGAGCCCATCAAAGCATTCCGTAGGATGGCCGAACTGGGTGTTCTAAAACGCGTATTTCCGAAAACTTACTACACGTCACTCATGGATGAAAAACTGAGTCGATTATTCAAACATCTGCCGCAATTTAAGGAAAGATTCGAAAGCGTTAACGACTTCTATGCAGTTTCTACAATACTCTTGGAATACTACGATAAAGATACTCTCGAGGAGATGCGAAAGAAATACGGATATCCTAAACGGTTTATAGAAAGCTTGAAAATGACGGAGAATCTCATATTGCCACTTAAGTCTATGGTGGAGGAACGGCTTCATTTTTCGGAAATTTACAAGGTGCTTGGAAAATCAACCCCATACGTCTACATTCACCTATCCGCGTATCTCGAAGATTCGGGTGTCGAGTACTTACTCAAATACATTAACGCGCTTAACACGACAAAACTCGAAACTGTTACAGGTCGATACCTGGTTGAAGCTTACGGCTTAAAACAGGGACCGATGTTGAACCGCATCCTTGAAGAACTTTACTCGTTGAAACTCGACAATCCAAATTTGGATGAAATATCCATCGTTGAAAGAATTGTTCAGCAACTTCTGAGTTAAGGTAAAACGTGTCGGACAGAGAGGAACTGAAATATGAAATCCAGGACTAAGCGGGCTGATAAACGGCTATACCTTCCTTTCTTGTTGTATGCTTTGATGCTTGCCTATGTAATTTACGGACTTTTCAAGACCCAGTTGTTAGAGAGAGAACAACATCTCACTTTATTAGACCATCTGCTTGGCCGCAGCATCTTCGAAAAAGGGCTTAGGGGTTCCATCTACTCTATCGATGGCGTTAAATTGGCCTGGAGTGAGAGGGTTCCGGTTTTATCGCTAAAATTTTTAGATGAAAAGACTGAGGGAAAAATCAAAAAGATATTAGCTGAGGAACAAATCGCGGTCCTCAAAAACACGGGAGAAGTACAAGTTGCTTGGGAACAAGCATTTTTACTCCGTAACGAAGGTTTTGAGACAAAACTGAGGGAGATTCGTAGATCGTACGGTTTCGTGTATCATTTGGTGGGAAACGTAAATATCGACGGTGATGGTATCTCCGGACTTGAACTTGTGTACAACGACATACTGAAAGGTAGAGCTGGATTGATATACGAAATAAAATCTCCCGGAGGACGATACAGGCAGAGCGTAATCCAAACTCAACCGGAGGATGGACTCGATCTTCAAACAACAATTCACTTTGGCCTCCAAAAATTCATTTCCGAGCTGCTAATGACTGAATCAACACCCTCTGTTGCGATAGTTTCCGAAGTGAAAACGGGTAACATTCTAGCCATGGTTTCGTTCCCGTTTCCAGATTTCGACATGAACGGAATTGATAACGTGACTTGGAAGAAGGTTCTGAACGATCCTCTAAAGCCTTTACTGAATCGAGCAATTTCAAGCACTTATCCTCCTGGGTCTATATTTAAAGTCGTTCCAGCGATCGCGCAAATGCTGTACGGTAACCCGGCACACGTGGTTCAGTGCAACGGCATATTCCAGTATCGCGATTCGAGAGGAAGGATTACCGGACGTTATAAAGACTGGTACTTGTCTGGTCACGGTTTGGTTAACTTGAAAAAAGCACTCCGAGTATCGTGCAATGTGTATTTCTACCAGGTTGGTCTGGAACTTGGGATAGATAGGATGTTGCGGGTCGCAAAAGCACTTAAACTGGGGGAAAAAACAGGTGTGAATCTTCCAGGTGAAGTGAGTGGTACATTACCGGATCCAGAATGGAAGCTCAAGAATATCGGTGAGCGATGGTATCCCGGTGACACAATACTTTACAGCATAGGCCAAGGCTTTATCAGCCTTACCCCCTTGCAGATGTTGACTTTGTACAATACAATAGCTAACAGAGGGGTTAGGACAAAACCAAAATTGGTGGTTAATGAAGAGATTAAAGAGGAACCGATTAATCTGGGACTTTCTGACGATGCATGGGAAACGATAATCGACGGTTTAACGGAGGTTACAACGATACCTGGTGATCCGGCGAACGCTGGAACGGCCTCCAAGGCTTTTAAAGGATTTCCAATAAGAGTTGCTGGAAAGACTGGAACAGCCCAGGTAGGAAAGCACACAACGCATGCATGGTTTGTTGGATTTGCACCTGCTGAAAGTCCAAAGTACTCGGTACTGGTACTTGTCGAGAATGGTGGAAGTGGTGGAGAGGTTGCTGCACCACTGGCACGAAAGATATTCGATTACATGCTCCGGGAAGGTCTTTTCACAGAAAACGCAGATGGCAGACAGAACAAAAAGGAGGAAAACAAATGAAGGTTCGGTATTTCAAAAACAATGCGTGCGGAGTCTGTAAGGCATTCTTACCTAAAATTCAACGGATAAGCCAAGATTATAATCTTGAACTTGAGATAATAGATGTTACCGAGAGTCCAGAAATTGCGGGGCAGAATATGGTCTTCACTGTTCCGACAGTACTCATAACGGACAAGAATGGCAGTGAAATGAAAAGGTTCGCACGAAACTTCTCCGAACTCGAAATTCGGGATTTCATTGAAAGAATTTTGTCAATTTTGAATCAATGAACCTTTCGGTAAATCTACAAAGCTTACAAACTTCCAGGGGGTGTTGTGAATGGAAAGGATATTGGGAATTCTAAGATTTGCGTTGGCAAGGGAGATAGAAGGTGTAGAGTTTTATAGGGAAAAAGTCGGACGCGTGAAGAACAAAGACGTACGGGATGTGCTTGAAGGCCTTTCAAAGATGGAAATCGAGCATGTTCAGTTCATCAAAGGACTGATGGAGAAAGTTTCAAAAGACGAGGAAATTAACATCGAAACTGAACTCATAAGGACGGATTTCTTCAGCTCCAAAGAACGTGCCGAGATGCTAACCGGTACTGTTGATGAGTTAGCAAACGATTTGAGTATTCTTCGAATGGCTTACCTGATAGAAGAAGATTTTGAAAAATTTTATCGCACGAGTGCGGAAAAGGTAGAAGATGCGGAGATGAAAAAGATACTGAACGTACTTGCTGACTGGGAAGAAGGTCATAAAAAAATGCTCATGGAGTTTTACGAAGAAGCGATGCGTAGTTACTGGCAGAAACAAGGATTTGAACCACTATACTGAAATCATAAATAGCCGTGAGGAACAAACTAAAATGAAGCAAAATTGGAATTTGAAAGAATGAATCCAAAGTTTTTTGATTGATTTCAGAAATTTTTGAAAGGAGGAACGTAAAGTTGCGTATCCTCAGTGGTATTCGTCCTACCGGAAAGGTACATATCGGACACTACGTAGGAGTTTTCGAGAACTGGTTACGTCTTCAGCAGGGTCACGAAACATTCTACTTCGTTGCCGATTGGCACGCACTTACTACTCATTACGAGGACACAAGCATGCTAAGGGAGTACACGTACGATCTGGTGAAGACAATGATAGCAGTGGGGTTAGATAGGTCCGTGCTTTTCGTTCAGTCTGCGGTGAAAGAACACGCTGAATTAATGCTTTTGTTCTCCATGATTGTCCCACTCTCCTGGCTCGAGAGAGTACCAACCTACAAAGAACTTAAGCAGCAATTGACGAACAAAGATTTATCCAACGCAGGTTTTCTGCTCTATCCAGTCCTCCAAGCCGCCGATATTCTAATCTACAAAGCCGAGGGAGTACCCGTTGGCGAAGATCAGGTGTACCACATAGAACTAACGAGGGAGATTGCCAGAAGATTTAACTACATTTTCAAAAAACAAGTCTTTCCTGAACCAAAAGAACTCTTGTCAAAAGTTCCAAAATTACCCGGTACGGATGGCAGAAAAATGAGTAAAAGTTACGGAAATATAATTCCTTTGATAACCAACGAACAGGAGCTCTCAAAAATGGTACTTCCGATGATGACTGATCCAGCCCGAAAAAGGCGCACCGATCCAGGAAATCCAGAACTATGTCCGGTGTGGGAATACCACAAAGCCTTCGGAACGGCCGATAACCCTGAGGAAAAACAGTGGGTCTTCGAAGGTTGTACACAAGCAAAAATCGGTTGTGTAGATTGCAAGAAACTCTTGCTCAAACATATGGTGGAAAAACTCCAACCTATTTGGGAACGGTACGAAAAAATTACAAACGACGATGTTATCAAAACGGTTGAACAGGGAAACAAGAAAGCAACCGAAATTGCTCAAAAAACAATGGAAGAAGTACGCGAGACGATCGGGATTATGTATTAAGTTCCCAATAAAACGAGGTCATTTGTTTTAAGGAGGCACGGCGCGTGGATAAGGGCATGCTGATATTTCTCAATAGAACAATACTTTCGCTGGTCACATTACTTATTGCGTACATCGTCCACAAAATCATAATGAAATCCATAGAGCGATTCACAGAAACTGTCGGTCGCGAGGTCAAAGCGCCAAAGACTTTGTCTGTTTTACTTGCATTTTTGATCTACGGTTTCGCAATCGCAGGTATACTCGCCATCTGGGACCTGAACCTTGCACCGTACTTGGCTGGTCTTGGGATTTCCGGAATCGTGCTTGGACTTGCATTCCAGGAACCACTCACGAACTTTTTGTCCGGTATCTTGGTTCTTGTTACACGTAAAGTCTTCGAGGGTGAAGTTGTTGATATTGACGGTTTGACTGGTGTTGTGGATGTCATCAAGATGAACCATACGCACATACGCACTTTCGATGGGAAGTTGATTCTGATACCAAACCGTCGTGTTTGGACCGGAACGGTAACGAAATTCTGGCCGGGGAAGTACAGGAGGATCGATATTGACATCACAGTAGATTATACAAGCGATCCAAACGCAGTAGTCGATGTTCTTAAAAAAGCGCTCGAAGATGAACCACTCGTTGTTAAAGATGAATCCGTTCAAAACGCGGTTGTTTTTAAGTCGTTTGACTCAAACGGAATGACGTACACGCTGAGATTTTGGACAGAAAAGGACACCTATTTCGATACCTTAAATGCCGTTGCAGGCAGAACCAAACTTTACCTTGAAAAGGCAGGAATTAATATACCGTACAGTATTCTCGAAGTCAGATTGCGAGAAGATGGGCAGGGAGGTACAAAGACTCGATGAGGAAGATAGAAAATGTTCGTAACATATGTATCATCGCTCACATTGATCATGGAAAAACAACTCTCACCGACCGTATACTTGAAATGACCGGTGCAGTCGACAGACGAAAGATGCGCGAACAGTATCTTGACAGCATGGAAATCGAAAGGGAACGAGGGATAACAATCAAATCTCATCCACTGAGGGTCTATTACACAGCTGACGATGGTAAGATTTATGAAATAAACATTGTTGACACACCTGGCCATGTGGATTTCTCGTACGAGGTAGACAGGAGCATGGCGGCCGTCGAAGGTGCCATCCTCCTTGTAGATGCCACGCAAGGGGTCCAGGCCCAGACTGTAGCAAACACTTACAAAGCACTCGAGCACAATTTGGAAATCGTCCCGGCGGTTAACAAGATAGACATGCCACAGGCGAACATAGAGGAGACTATCGCTGAGATCGAGGACCTCATTGGCATCCCAGGTGAGGAAGTGTTTCGCATAAGTGCAAAGGAAGGTATTGGCGTGAAAGAACTGCTCGAAGCTGTGATTAAACTCGTTCCACCGCCAACAACGAAGGATGATGGCCACCTTAGGGCTTTGATATTCGACGCAAAGTACGACAAATACCGAGGGGTCATCACTTACATTCGCGTTTTCGACGGAGAAATCAGGCCTGGAGATAAGATAATGATGATGGCCAGTGGAGAAGTCTACGAAGTAATGGAAGTTGGTACTTTTACTCCTGAAATGACCGTGGTAGAGTCTTTAAACGCTGGCGACATTGGTTACATCATAGCCGGTCTTAAAGACGTCTCCAAAGCGAAGATCGGTGATACGATAACAAAACCGGATAATCCAGCGCCGGAACCGTTACCAGGTTACAAAGAGGTCAAACCAATGGTCTACGCAGGGATGTATCCGGGATTGCCCGAATATTACGAAGAATTGCGTAAAGCTCTGGAGAAGTACAAACTAAACGACGCTGCACTCGTTTTCAAACCGGATCACTCACCTGCTCTTGGTTTCGGTTTCAGGTGCGGTTTTCTTGGATTGTTACACATGGATGTTGTGCGCGAAAGACTCGAGAGAGAGTTCGATATTGCTGTCATTCTCACGGCACCGAACGTGGAGTACAAAGTCATCACCCACGACGGCAGGGAGATGATGATAAACGACCCGGCGAAATTTCCAGAAGAGGGAGAAGTGAGGGAAATCTACGAACCGTACGTGAAACTTTCCATCATAACACCACCGGAATACATCGGTAAACTCATGAACCTTGTCCAGAATGAGAAACGTGGTACGCTGATATCAACAGAGAACGCTGGTCACGAACGTGTTGTGATGCATTTTGAGGTTCCTCTTGCCGAGATAATCTTCGATTTCTTTGACAAAATGAAAGCTGTAAGTCGAGGTTACGCCTCCATGGATTACGAATTCTTGGACTACAGAAAAAGCGACCTTGTTAAGATAACAATATACGTTAACAGAGAACCGGTTGATGCCTTGTCTTTTGTTGCGCACAGGGAAAAGGCTTACGCGATTGCAAGAAAGTTGGTCGATAAACTCGCCGAATTAATACCGCAGCACCAATTCGAAATTCCAATACAGGCAAAAGCTGGTGGCAGGTTTATCGCGCGTTCAACGATACGTGCACTCAGAAAAGACGTCCTGGCAAAATGTTACGGAGGCGATGTAACGAGGAAAATGAAACTTTTGGAAAAGCAACGCGAAGGAAAGAAGAAACTCAGAGAAATTGGCAGCGTGACAATTCCGCAAGAGGCCTTCCTTGCCATGTTGCGCATTGGTGAGGAGGAAGAATAAAAACGGAGAAGTGGAGGGGTGTTCTTGAGGTGGGATCTTAGTAAAATATTTCCAGACGACGCTTTGGCCCTTGAACATGCAAATGTTCAGTTGAACAGGTTGAAAGACTTTGTTTCGAAACTCGAATCGGAGCATGAACCTGAAAAACTTTTGGAGCTTATAAAACTTATTGAAGACACGGTTGACGAATTTGGCAAAACTTCGCAATACACCTGGATGCGCTACTCAATTTCAACCGATGATCAAGGCGCTCAAAAGCTCCTTGGAACTATGGAGAAACTTTGGAGCCAAGTTTCAGAACAACTTGCAGTTGTGCAAGTACATTTGTCGAACCTTTCCGACGCTGTTTTAAAAGCAATAGTGCAACTCGACCCAAACTACGAACACTACATTGAACGTGTGATTCTCGAACGGAATCATACCCTTTCGAAAGATGCCGAGCGAATTCTCGCTTTAACTTCAACCACAAGACGCAGTGCGATTGCCAAAATCCACAGTCGTTTGGAAAGCTCCTACACCTTCGAACTTGAGATCGATGGTCAGATCCAGAAACTCACAACTGAGCAGATGAAAGCACTCAGACGCTCACCTGATGGTAACCTCAGGAAGCTCGGTATGAAGATGCTACTCGAAAGATTTGCAAGTGATGCTATCGCCATTACCGAAATTTACAACCTCATCATCAAGGATTACGCACTCGAAAGCAAACTCAGGAATTTTAAACGTCCCATATCGATGATGAACTTTCACAACGAAGTTAGCGACGAAGTCGTTGACAAACTTGTCGAAACTACCAATAAAAATGCTGAGATATTACGAAAGTACTACAGGTGGAAGTCTGCGTACATGAACGAACGACTAACACTTGCGGATGTATACGCGCCGCTTAAACCGGTTAAAAGAAAATTCGAAATTGAACAAGCAAAAGAAATAATCCTCGATGCTTACTACTCGTTCAACAAAAAGGCGGGTGAGTTAGTCCAACGCTTCTTCGAAGAGGAACGAATAGAACTCTACCCACGTTATGGAAAGGTCTCCGGAGCTTACTGTATCTACCTCTCCACGAAACTGCCCCCTTACGTGCTTACCAATTACAACGGAGACATGTACGATATTATGACATTAGCTCATGAGCTTGGTCATGGACTTCACGGTGAACTTTCAAGAAGTCAAACCTATTTCAATCACGATACGCCATTAACGCTTGCGGAATTAGCTTCAGTTTTCGGAGAGTTTCTCGTCTTCGACAAACTTAGAAAAACACTTGACGGAGAAGAAAGGAAGTTATTTACTGCATCGAAAATAGAGGAAATATTTGCCACAACTTTCAGACAAAACATGTTTACGATGTTTGAAATTCGTGTTTTTGACGAAATAGAGCGTCAGGGTTACCTTTCATGGGAGGAATTGAAAGATATATACTACCAAGTGCTACTAGAACTCTTCGGCGATGTTGTGGATATACCTGAATGGTATAGAAACGAATGGGCGATGGTTTCCCACTTCTTTGAAACCCCATTTTACGTGTACGCTTACAACTTCGCCAACTGTTTGGTGATAGCACTGTACAAAAAGTACCTGAGTGAAGGCCAGACGTTTATTGACAAATACCTCGAACTGCTGTCGTACGGTGGCAAATACTCTCCCGAAAAACTGCTCGCACGCGTTGGTATAGATATTGCAAAAGAAACTTTCTGGCAAGAGGCTTTTGACTTCATCGATGAACTTGTAAACGAGGTGGTTGATTAATTTTAGGAAAGCGAGCGGGAGTGTTGACAAACCAGCGTGCTTTGATTAAAATATACCAGAAGCAAACATCCTTGCATGGGAGGGAACAGACGATGGAAAGAGAAGAACTCTTCCAGAAGGTTGCCGAAATAATCTCCGAAAAACTCAACATCCCGATCGAAGATATCGATGAGAATTCTCACCTGATTGAGGATCTTGGGGCAGATTCCCTTGATGCTTTCGATCTTGTTATGGTATTTGAAGACGAATTCGGTATTAAGCTCGAGGATGCGGAGATAGAGAGCCTTATGACCGTTAGAGATATCGTCGATCTACTTGCGAAAAAACTTTCCGAGCAAGAATAAAAAATTAGGAAAACCGAGCATAGCTGCTCGGTTTTCTTTTCTTTTTTACCTTTACTTTAGAAGTATTATTTCCACTATCCTTTCGGCTGCATCGCCATTTCCGTATAATCCCTCGGGATACACACAGTTGCTCTCCTGGAAAATCAATTCAGCAATTTACGCCTCTCCAGCAAGGACATTCCAGCCAGTGTCAACAAGCTCTCGCCAACCTGTGCCTGGCATCACAACTACCGCCCTTTTGCCTGCAAAATAAGCTTCCTTCTGTAATCCGCCACTGTCGGTGACCACTTTCCAGCAACGTTTCAGAAGTCCCATCAAATTTAGATAGTCCACTGGTTCGAGAATTACCAACCCGTCCAAATAGCTTTCTAGTCCGAATTCACGAATGCGTTTTCTGGTACGTGGGTGGATTGGAAAAACAACTTTCTTCACACGATTTACCTTCCTTATCTCGTTAAGTATTCTCTCAAGTTTTTCAGGTAGGTCGACATTGAAGTCTCGATGGAGAGTGACAAGTACAAAATCGTTTTCTTCAAGTCCCAACTCCTCAAAGACTTCGTATGAAAACTTGTGCTCCATCATTAAAAACAAATCGTACATAACATCTCCGACAAAGTATACACCATTCAATATATTTTCCTTAGCAAGATTATCAACAGCTTGTTTGGTCGGACAAAACAAATAAGATGACACATGGTCTGTAACTACTCTGTTAATTTCCTCTGGCATGTCTTTAGGTTCCTGCCTGATTCCTGCTTCAACGTGTGCAACTGAAATCTTCAGTTTGGCACCCACACAAGTGCCACCGCTAAAGTCTTGTTGGTATCACCGTACACCAAAATTATGTCTGGCTCCTCCTTCACTACTACCTTTTCGAACTCAATCATAATTCTTCCTGTCATCTCTCCATGAGTTCCTGAACCTACGTTCAAAAATAATCGGGTTGTCTTATTCCTAAAACCACAAAGGACACGTCGGACATGTTTGCGTCATAGTGTTGACCTGAATGGACAAGAATTTCCTCTACACCTAATTGCCGAAAGATCTTATTGATGACTGCTTCTTTAATGAACTGTGGCCTTGCCCCAACCAAAGAGAGAATTTTTTCAAGCCTATCCCCTCCGTTGACATTTTGCAAAATTCATGAACAATAATAACACATTTCGTGTTATAATTCATTCGGTGAATGAAATACTCGGGAGGTGAGGTAGATGATTGCGAAAACGGTGAAACTTGGAGAAAACGTTCAAATTGGGCAAAACGTAGTTATCGAGGATAATGTTGTCATCGGAAACAACGTGCTCATAGGACATAACGTTGTCATTAAAAGGGATACTATTATCGGTGACGGATGCATCATCGGAGACAATACCATTCTTGGCAAGAAACCCTTCAAGGCATCCATATCAGCCGTAACCGAAGAAAAAGAACTTCCACCTCTTTCGATTGGTAACTTTGTTACCATCGGAGCCTTGTGCGTCTTGTATCGCGGCTCGATCCTCGGCAATTTCGTCTTCGTTGGAGATTTGGCAACCATTCGTGAAGACGTTGAAATTGGTGAACATACCATCATTGGTCGCGGAGTAGCCGTTGAAAATAAAACTCGAATTGGAAGATATGTCAAGATAGAAACCAACGCTTACATAACCGCACTCTCGATTATTGAAGACTATTGTTTCATCGCACCCAATGTAACCTTAACCAACGACAACTTTCTTGGACGTACGGAACAGAGAAAAAATTTTTTCAAAGGGGCCATTATCAAGAGAGGTGCTCGCGTTGGTGCAAATGCAACAATCTTACCGGGAAGGGAGATAGGGGAAGATGCCTTAATCGCAGCCGGGGCCGTGCTGACAAAGGATGCTAAACCGAGGATGATCTATGTTGGAGTACCAGCAAAGGAGTTTAAACCTGTCCCAACGGAACAGCTTTTGGAGAATCAGGAATTCTACAGAGGATAAGTTGTTGCTTTCTGTTGTTTTCCTAAATTATTTGTTGATACCACATCCGTTGGAAAATGAACTGGCCTTTTCTTTAAACGTGCCCAAAACAAAGACCTATAGGTTTTGTTCGATGAAACTCTCAAAAAGTCCGGCGTTTGACGTCTTATTCTGAACACTGATAATTTGGTATTGTTCTAACTTAGCACCCACTGAACCACAAATTTTTCAAAAAATTGCTTCTCGAACTATCTTTCCTAAATAAACCGAGAGTGCAAGAAACCAAAACTTTGGAGTCTTTTATCGGAAGCACAAATCTGCCGATTTTTGCTGTGTTGTCCAATATCTTTTTAGCTATCCTTTCACCGAACATCAAACGGTTATCACGAACAGCGATTTCTCTTCAAAATTGTCTACGTACGTTTCAACGCGCTTGAACGATCAGCATTGTTGCATTGAACTTGAATTATTAAATTGAAGAATTTTCAAACGACGAGCTGAAACCAAAACAGGGTAATCAATTTCAGTTCCATTTTGATACTCCTCGCATCTTCTCCTCTTTTTACACTTCATCTTATTCTACTTTGCCGTCAAGCAAGAATCTAAAATAGTGCGTACATTGGGAACGTTCCACAACTTAAAATACTATGCATCTACACTGGAGAAAGTTGGACCTCTGGATGATGTCAACTATTAGATTTCAGCAGAGCTTGTCGGTGAGTGTCAAACTTTCACGTTCGGAAAATTTCATTCAACTCCGTCAATTACCAAGACAACCAACAACCTCTACTTAGGTTTGACTAATTGACTATCTTAATTGTCAGTGATAAGATATTTTTGAGTGTCCTTCACTTTATCCCAAAATGGGGTGGTGTTTTTTGGAAAGCAAGAAGACACTAAAGATCACTGGCATGACGTGCACAAATTGTGCGAAGCTCGTCGAAAAATCACTTTCAAAAGTGGACGGTGTCAAGTTTGCGGCGGTGAATTTAGCAACCGGCACCGCTTTTGTTGTACTGGAAAAACCTGTTTCTGAAGATGCACTTATAAAAGCTGTTCAAAGTGTTGGGTACGGCGTTTCGACGGAGTTTTTTGAGGAGATTGAGGAAAGGCACCTGGAACGTATAAAAATTAACATGCTGATATCTTTATTGACTACCGTCCCTTTAATGATTTTTATGTTTTTGAACATGAACGTGCTACATTTTAATCACTTTACTTTCTTTGAACTCATTTTCTCAGGTTTAGTGATCTTTTACGCCGGTAGGGATACTATAAGAGGAGCACTAATTGCTCTTTTACACAAACACGCGAATATGGATACGCTTATATTTTTTGGGTCCATAACTGCTTGGCTTACAAACATCATCACGTATTTCGGCGTTGAAATTCATCCTTTTGGCACCATCGGTTCCATGATAATTTCGTTACATTTAGTTGGAAGATTCTTAGAATCGAAGCTTAGAGAGAAAGCTTCAAAACAAGTAAGGCAGCTTTTCTCATTACAATCTAAAGAAGCGCTTGTTATCACGGAAAAAGGAGAATTTCTCATGCCCATTGACGCTATAAAAGAAGGGTTTGTCATACTTGTTAAACCAGGTGAACGCATACCAACCGATGGAGTCATTTTGGATGGTTATACTACGCTGGATGAATCCATGGTTACGGGTGAGTCCTTACCCGTCAGCAAAGGTCCTGGCGACGAAGTCATTGGTGGTTCACTCAACCTAACGGGGTTTTTGAAAATAAAGGTTACAAGGACCGGCAAAGACACATTTTTATCGAAGATGATAAACCTCGTTCAAGAAGCTCAAGGTGCAAAAATTCCCATACAAGCGCTGGCGGATAGAATCACTAACTGGTTCGTTCCAGCTGTTATCCTTCTGGCATTTCTGAGCGCTTTGCTTTGGTATTTCAGATTCGACGACTTGATGACACTGACTCATAGAATTAGGGAATTCTTGCCATGGACAATGCACACGACTGATAGGTTATCGTTTGCCGTTTTTGTTTTTCTAACCACGATCGTCATCGCCTGTCCGTGTGCTCTGGGTTTGGCAACGCCCATGGCTCTTGTCATTGGTACATCCATTGCCGCAAGAAAAGGTTTGCTAATAAGAAATGCAGAAGTGATTCAGACTGCCGGGGAAGTCGGGTATGTGCTATTTGATAAAACGGGAACTATTACGCGTGGGAAACCATACGTTGTTTACTGCGAAATTCCAGAGAATGAAAAGAATGTTATAAAAAGCATCGCTAATTTGTCAAACCATCCGCTTTCAAAGGCTATTGTCGAGTATCTTGACACCAAAACTGGAGAGAAAATATCTGTGCACGAATTCAAAGAAGTTCACGGTAATGGTATGTTTGCCAAGATAGATGGAACAGAGTATTTTATAGGTAAACCTGATGATCCAACGAAGTATTTCTATTATACCTCTGAAGGTTTTTCTATCACTGAGGTGAGAAAGAATGGTACAGTGATAGGTTTCTTCGCAATTCAAGATGTTCTCAGAGAAGATTCAAAATACGCAATTGATAGGCTAAAAGAACTTGGAATCACCCCCGTTATGGTAACCGGCGATAACAGAGAGACGGCAGCACGCATAGCCAAGTTTGTAGGCATAGAACACGTTTACTCGAACACGAAGCCTGAGGATAAGCTGGATATAGTAAGGAAGTTCCAGAGTAATGGTAAGAAGGTTATTATGGTCGGTGATGGAATAAACGACGCAGCTGCGTTGAAAGGTGCTGATATCGGTGTAGCTATCGGAAGTGGGAGCGATCTTGCAATTGATAGTGCGGACGTCATCATCGTGCAAGGTGGGATTTCGAAAGTTGTGAGCACTATTGAGATTTCAAGAGAGACACTTAATACCATTAAAAAGAACCTGCTATTCGCTTTCTTGTACAACGTTATTGCAATTCCGTTGGCCATGATTGGTTTGCTCCATCCGGTTATTGCTGAGGTCTCCATGGCCATGAGTTCGATGACGGTAATATTGATTTCAATCCGTGCCGGCTCAAGATTGCAGAAAATCGGCTAGAGGGAGGTTAAAAAATGGCTACGTACCTACTGAAGGTTCCCGGCATCTCCTGTGAACATTGTAAAATGAGGATCTCGAAGGCACTCGAAGAAATAGGCGAAAAGAAATTTAAGATTAGTGTATCTGAAAGAGAAGTTATCATCGAGACCGATAACATTGAAGCTGTCATAGCAAAACTTCAAGAAATCGATTATCCGGTTGAGCAAGCTATTATTCAGTGAGCTTGGGAGACAAAAAATTCATTTACGATATAGAAGAGCACTTTTCGACGGATACTTCTTCCGAACTGCTGACATGTTCTATAATCCATCAATTAACCTTATTCAACGCATGATAGGCAGGGAGCTTTTATAAATTTAATTATCCGGAGTTTGCTCCTAACGATTCGTTGCCGGAAGTTTTGTTGTTTGCAGAAAAATAGACATTTTCAGTCTACGAATCTAACCGAACCTCGCAAAAAAACCCTTAACTCATCTCAGAGATTATAACAATTCACATTGCTTCCTCATGTGCACCTGGTTGCTCTCCAAAGGTTGTCTTCATGAACACTTATCTTCACGTCTATCCGCCTGAATTGCGCACGTGCCTTCTGCTTCTCAAAGAACCCTGTCATTCCAGCAAACTACCCAGCTTTTCGTTAGATGGTTCGTGGAGCATGTTAGATAGAGTGAAAATGAATATCCAAAAGAGTAAACTGCGTGGTAAATATGCTACTTTGTGCAAAGTGAGGAAAAGCCTTTTAGAAAACAAAAGCAAAGTTCATGAACCGATAGTTCTTTTAAGAAAAACTTTGTCGGTCCGCTTGAGCAAAGAAAAGGAAAAGCCTATTCAGTGTTGTAAGTACTTTGTTCGGTTTTCTTTTAAAAACTAGAGCTAAGCTGTTGTGGATTCCGCTGTAACGTCTTCCAACATTTGCAGAGTAGGGATTTTGAACCTTACTTTTTCCATCGATTGCGATTTTGTAATTTCTACGAATGTGCCTGAGCATTTCAAGTACCGCTAAAAATTCGACCTCGATATTCTGAAAGTACGTCATATCATTTTCTTGGACTGTACTTGAATGATTTTGGGGCAGTCACTGCCTTGGATTAACCCCCACCCCTACCCTTATATACCCCAGCAACCTACGTTTTTCCTTTCAGTTTGAACCAAAAATTTGGCCTTCATTCGAATCTGTTTACCTTAGCCGACATTTAATGTGCCAAGTGTCTTTGTGCCAAAATTTTTCGCTATTCGAATTATTCGGATAAATGGATAGAAATTTCTGACAAACGGAGAAGGGATTCTTTGTATCTTTTCAAGACACATACCCATTCAACTCAATTTGCAGTATGTCTCATATTTTTTCCGAGTGCCCATTTCACCTTGTAAATCACTTTAAAACTTCTGTGATTTTTCACTTCTGCCTTCTATCGTTGAGACCTTTGAAAAGTTAGTTTTCTAACGTGAAACAGTCAACATTTAAATCCTTTCATACTCCCAATCTTCTATCCTTCCTGTTTTGCTCGAGATATTTATTCCAATCAAGTACACTTCCTTTCCCTTGTACGATTCGTGATACCCTTTCTCCTTTATCTGCTCAAGCGCTTCCCTTGCCGACTTGTCTACCTTTAGCTCTATCACGTACACTATCCCGTTGTACCTCACCACCACATCCGCCCTTCCCCCCGCACTCTCTTCTTCGCTTACCACATTCACACCTGTTGATTCAAACAAACTCACCATTATGCTTTGATAGAACGCTTCAAGATGTGTTAGTTTATCTTGCCTCCCGCTTCTTTCTATCTGTTTCCTTGCCCTCAAACTTACCTTCGCATAAATGCTGTCTATCGCCTCTATCATCTCTTGTATATCCCTCGTCTCTATCGCGTACGCCAACGTATTCACCTTGCTCGTCACTGTTGCTAAATCTATCTTTTGTTCGGTGCTGAGCAATAACTTCTCTATCCCCAATCTCGCATCGATATTCGGTATAGACAGTTCATATATCGGTTGGAGAGAAGTGCGTGTGGTGAGTAACCTTTGTGTGAGGTATCCGGCTTGGGTTAAAAACAAATACGGTGGGTTATCCTCTATCTCC
>JAUQPP010000075.1 GCA_030550315.1 Thermotogota bacterium
TCCCTTGAAAGGTCTAAAACAAAGCATTTAGTCAAGTATTGTTTCAAACACATCACCACACTTTGAGATGTACTAAAAGAATTATACCACACAGTGTTTAATTAACAAAAACGGCTCTGTATCCCCGCATTAAAATGCCGGGCTTTAGAGCGTCAAAGCACTGTAAAGAGTGAGAAGGGAATATATTTTCTTTCCAAACCAAGGAGATTTGGGAAAAGCTTGTTGTTAAGTACAATTAGGTGTTTGTTTAGAGGAGAGAAAGAGTTGTTTGAAGGTACATGGATATACGACAAATGGGAGTGGGAAAAATCCCCAGTTATTTATATTAGCTTTGCTTCCGGGGTGTTTAAGAGTGCGAGGGATTTAATAGATAATATTTTGAATTTCAACGCTGTTCAAGATGAAAAGTATTCGCAAATGCTCGGATATACCGACGAAGAGATTGTTACTTATTTCGATTATTACATTAATCAAACGCTAAGCATTCTTACTAAGTACGATAGGGAAACACTCTTGAGAGAAATCAAAAATTATTACGACGGATTCAAATTCGATGGGATACACGATGTGTACAATCCATTCGCAGTATTGTTGTTCTTTGATAAGGCAAAGTTTTTGCCTTATTGGAGTGAATCCGGTTCTCCTGCCTTTTTGTATGAGTATCTTAAAACAAGAGATGTGAAACGTGAAGACATCGTTGATAAGTATATAACCGAAGATATGTTTTCAAATTACGAAATAGAAGATAATCCGCCAGAGTTATTCTTAGCGCAAGCGGGATATTTGGTACCAGTCCTTGTAACACCGAAGGAAACAGGCAAACCGTTATAATTAGAAATTCCAAATCTTGATGTTGAGATGGGACTTGAGAAAATACTTGTGAGTACGAAGTACAAGATAGATTTGAACAAAGTATCAAATAATGCAGCAATGATGATACAAGCAGTTGAATTGGAAGACATCCAGTTAATGAGAAAAGTAATGCAAAGGCATTTGTCGGAAGTAAACTACGAAGTGTGGAGTCAGATAGAATCAATGGGAGACAGGAAGATATTAGAAAGTGAGTATCAATGGTTAATAGCAAGCTTATTCAAGATGGCAGGGTACAAGACAAGCATTGACTATCACACAAATAAAGGGAGAATAGACATACTGGTAGAAACAAACGGAAAGGTATTTATAATCGAACTAAAAGTTGATGAAGATGGAAAAAAGCGTTGGAACAGATAAAAGAGAGAGGATACGCACAGCAATCCAAATTTAAGAAAGTGTACATGATAGGGATACGGATAAGTAGTAAAGAAAGGAACATTGTTGACTGGGAAGTTGAAATTGTTCGATAGATTCAAATTCAAAACGGGAAGAGCGCTAAACCCTCCCTGTTTTTTGTACTATTCTTCTGTTAATACATCGAATAGCATGTCTATTTCTCTTAAACTTGCTTCTTTGAGTTGTTCGCAAATTGGAAAGCTTCGGACTCTCAGGTTTTAAAAATATTCAAACCAGGAGATGATACTTGAAGAGTCTACCAAAATCCTCGAATCTATCGCAAGTATTGTTCGTAAACCTTTTAAACGTCTACACATTCGTAAATATAGCGATGTTGCTTTTCTCAAGTTCTTGATTGTTTTTCATTTCCTCCAACCAAACTTGATTAGAGAAACTATTAGAGAACACAGGATAGGGTGTTAAAAAATGTAAAGTAGTGCTGAGATAATCATCATTCCGACTAACACTGTCTTGATGACCTTGACTCCAAGTATTGAGTTTAATTTTGCACCCACGGCTCCCCCTATGAACGAACCAGCACCCAGAACCATGCCTGGTACGATTTCCACCTTTTTTCCAACGGTGAAGAGCAATAGAGATACAAAAGTGAACGCAAGTGTGAGTACTATTTTCATCGCGTTCGCCATTTTAAGTTCCACATGCTCAAGCTTTGTTAGAGCTGTCACAAGGAAAAACCCCACTCCCGCTTGGATATAGCCACCGTAAATACCAATCAAGAAAAATACTAAGTGTCTAAGCAAAACCGCAACATTGTTATCAGTTTTCCGACGCTTTTTTCTTTCAGGGAGCATCATGTAAACCGCCATGAAGAGAAAAATGATACCAAGGCTAGTTTGGAGCCATCTTTCCGGTATTTTTATCGCTATACTCGTACCCAGTATCGCGCCAGTCATAGTGGGAATAAGTAGTCTGGTTGCTAAAGGAATATCGAGCATCTTATTTTTCATAAAGTTTGCTGTTGCGCTCACATTTTGAAGGAGTATGGCTATCCTATTGGTACCATTTGCAACACTTGGTGGCAATCCAAAAAGACTGAGAATTGGGAGTGTAACAAAGGACCCTCCACCTGCCAGCACGTTCACGATACCGGAGAAAAGGCCTCCTAAGAAAAGTAAGACGTACTTACCAAAAAGGACTATATCGAGCATTCGACCACCCTTTCCTGAAGATTTTTGCACAAACTACTAGTGATTAAAAAGCTTCCAAGAAAGCTTTTAAAAGTTCCACAAGATTGATTAAATCATCGATGTGAATCATTTCAACTTGCGAATGTAAGTACAAAACCGGTACACTGAGTGCTAGCATTGGAACACCGATGTCTACAAATACACTTGCATCGTTACCCCCACCAGTAATCCCCAACTGTAACGGAATACCACGCCCTTGGGCCAATCTCACAACGAATTTAACAACATTTGGATCCGAGATTGAAGAATTATCCACTGCCCTGATAACGGGACCTTGTCCTAGTTTTATGTGTTTGTTTTGCTTACTACAGCAAGCGAATGAGTCAACTGCGATTGCTAACGCCGGACGAAACTTTGTCGCAAGTGCTCTTGCCCCCTTAAGACCTATCTCCTCTTGTACCGTCCAGGCGAACACTGTGTTTCTCTGTGGTGTTAGATTCCTTGCAACTTGCACAAGAGCGTAACAACCAAACCTATCGTCCAATGAGCGAACTGAAATATATTTCTTGTTAAGTATTGTTGGAAACTTCTTGAAAACTACAGGATCGAGAATTTTCACGCCTAAAGTCTCAACCTCATCTTTTGAGGTAGCACCTATGTCAATTACTTTTTCAAAAGTTTCACCATCCATTTTAAGGTGCGGGGGGACTGCGCCAAATACTCCATCAACCAAATCTCCATTTTCAGTCACAATCTGCACATAAGTTCCCGGAAGTGTCTCCTCGATTATTCCACCAACGTTTCTGACCACGAGTTTTCCATCCTCACGAATCGTACTAACGTAAAACCCTATTTCGTCCATGTGTGCCATCAGGAGAACCGCACCATCCGAGATTTTGCCAGTAACTTCGAGGATTAAATTGCCAATCGAATCTTCATATGTACGCCCTTCCGACGGTAACATTTCCAGAATACGTTTTCTGACCATTTCCTCACGCCCTGAAACACCAGGAACTAAGCATAACGATATCAGTTCACTGATGAATTCTTCCATCGAACGTGCCCCCTCGACAAATCTTTTAACTATATCGTGCGGAGTTTAATTATCATTATACCACAATCTATTTCGCTTTACTAACAGTTTCTTTATTTTACTTTTTTGCGTATTGACACAAATTTTTTGGAGAGATACAATAATTCTATGAACGACCGTGGAGGGATTGTTGGTGGAAGCCAGGGTGGATATTTATAAACACGAGGCCAGAAACTTATTGCTCATACTCAGTGGACGATTTGAATCTATCGTTGGAGCGGCGGCACTCATGACAGCATTGCCTCTTTACGTACTGGATTTGACGAATTCGGGAACGATAATGGGATTGGTTACAATGCTTGAACTTATCCCAAGATTGTTTATCCTTCCGTTCGGCGGAGTAATAGGGGACCGTGTGAATAGGAAATGGTGGATGGTCCTAATGGACGAGTTGCATGGAATATTGATTCTCTCGATCTGGTTTCTGTCACTCAAGAACAAAATTAATCTGGCAACTCTGATGTTTTTCATTATTGTTTCTTCGATAATCGATGGCCTATTCAGTGGTCCAACGGCTGCGATGTTCGGGGATGTTGTTAAAAAAGAACACATGAAGTTGGCAACCTCCTTGAATGCAGTTAGTCGGAACTTCGGAAATATTATAGGTCCTATTATTGGGGGAATGCTGTACGGAAGGTATGGCTTTTCCAATGTTTTGTTGATAACTGGCCTTCTCTACATATTTTCGGGAATAACCGAGATGTTCATACTTTACCAGTTTGAACCCAGACATCGAAAATTGAATTTTCTCTTTGAGGTAGGTGAAGGTATAAAATTTGTCTGGTCACACACGGGATTGAGATTTCTGTTTCTTTTCGCGGTCGTACTCAATTTCTTGGCAAGTCCACTGTTCATGGTGGTCTTTCCTTATCTTTCACGAGTCACCTTCAAATTCTCGGCACAGCAATACGGTGTTCTGCAAGTATTCGCAACGATAGGTGCGATGCTCGGGAATTTTGCGATCATTTTTCTTCTAAGAAAGGCAAGTTCAAAGACTCTAATAGTTTCAGGATTGGCGTTTCAGAGTACTTTGACGATATTCTTTTCCGTTTTGATATTACCCCCTTTTGGTATCAGTCGGGTAGCTGTGTTCTGGATTTTTGCTATTGCAGTTTTCTTGATAAGCTTTTTCAACGTTCTTGTTAACATACCAGTGAACGCGAATCTTCAAATACTTGTACCGTCACAAATTCGTTCTCGCGTTTTCTCAGTCCTTGAGTTTCTGGCTACGTGTATGATGCCGATTTCTTCGTTTTTGTACGGTTTTATTCTTGATAAATTGAATCCGCTATGGTTCTTTTTCTCCGTCAACTTATTAACAGCGGTGACTGTGGTAACATTCATAATAAAAGCTCCGCAGGAAGCCTACGAACCGAAAGCGTCTTATCAAACGGAGGAAGTGATATAATATTCTTGTTGACGACTGAAGAACATCGAGAAGTAGGTGGCAAATATGTTTGAAGATTACCATGAATTTCTTCGTGGAATAATCTTAAGTACCCTCGCGGGAATGTCCACAATGTTGGGAATCATCCCGATTTTGCTCATCCACAAAAAGCTTGGTGAAATGGTTATCGACGCTCTACTCGGTTTGGCAGCCGGTATCATGTTGGCTGCCAGTGCGTTCAGCTTAACTATGCCAGCTCTTGAACAGGGCGGACCTGTAAGGTTCATCGCCGGTTTTCTCATAGGTGCTGTTGTGGTAGATTTGTTTGACAAATTTTCACCACACGAACACTTTCTGAAAGGGCACGAGGGTTTGCAACAGAGGAAATTAAGTAAGATGTGGCTTTTTGTTATCGCAATAGCCATCCACAACTTTCCGGAAGGAATGGCAGTGGGAATAAGTGCTTTCACGCGGGAGGCTTACAATATAGCATTGGCAATCGGTATGCAAAATATACCAGAAGGTGCTGCAACATTCATCGCACTGCTTGACGCCGGATATTCTTACAAAGTAGCAAGTTTGGTAACATTAATAACCGGAATTGTGGAGGTACTTGGTGGTTTCTTCGGTACTTCGATGATTTACATTAGCAAATCACTTCTTCCTTACATGCTTGCTCTTGCCGCAGGAGCGATGGTTTTTGTTGTAAGCGACGAGGTCATTCCAGAAACTCACTTACGTGGCAATGAACGCCTTTCAACTTACTCACTTATATTCGGTTTCCTAATTATGTCCATCCTGGACGTACTCTTGAGTTAACTGTCTTTCTGGGCTTTCGTTCTTCAGTCGAGCTAGTTCGCGATCTGCCTCGTCGATGAAAGCGTAAACTACTTTGTCCTTCCCAGATTTTTTGGCCAGGTAAAGTAGATCATCCGCCGCTTTCAAGACTTCCGTTGGAGAGGTATATGTTGCACTACTTACCACGCCTCCGGATAACGTACATTTGACCTCTCCAAACGATGCGTTTCTAACTCTTTCCAAGATCCGTTCCATTGTCTCCATTACGATTTCCTTTTTTGTTCTCGTGAAAACTATGGTAAATTCTTCTCCACCATACCTCCCGGCAACAGCACCTTGCGGTAGGGTTTCTCTTACTATCCTCCCGACTCCCCTAAGTACCTCGTCACCAACAAGATGTCCATATGTGTCGTTTATTTTTTTGAAGTTGTCAATATCTAGCATAGCTACGTAATAGTTTGTTCTCTGGGCGTTTGAAGTAGAGTGAACTTCCTCTAAAAATCGAAGAATTTCCTTCTTATTGAGAAGTCCCGTAAGGTTGTCAACACTCGAAGCAACTTTTAACTCCCTTATCATGTTCAGCGTGTTGAACAAAAGTGATAGACTTTCGTAGGAATCGTTAAGAACAGAGTAAAGACATCTTAATTCTGCAACGCCATAAAACGCCAGGGCACCTATTTCGTTGCCTTCATAACTAACGACGAAAACTTCCGGTTCGTCACCCAGTATTTCGGAACCATAGGCACCGTAATACGTCCAGGCCGATGGTTCAAGTGGTTTTTCGAACTTTTCGAGAATTTTTTGCTTAAGAACGTTTTTCTGAAATGGAAAACCGAAGTTGTATAATCTTCCCTCCACAGTGGAAACCAACGTAAAAGCCACGGCTTCCAAACGCGAGAAGAAAGACAAAAAACTCTTCAACTCCCCAACAACGTAGCTCTCATCTCGCGCGTACTGAACTAGAGAAAGGATTTTTTTGTTCAAGACCTCGGTTCTCATCTTCTGTTCAAGTACGTCGTAAACACTTCTGATGTAACCACTTCTTTCAGGATGAACAGCGTATCTTACCGTTAAAAAGTTTTTTAATTCACGTTCAAGCTCGTCTTTTGGTAGAAGCTTGGAGATAAATTTAGTCGCACCACTGTTAATAGCCCAGAATTCGTTGATTACATCGTCTGATCCGGTTAATACCGCAATCCCCACGTCGGAAAAGGCAGGAATGGATCTCAAGTACAAACACAGTTGTAATCCCGAAAGGCCAGGCATGTTGTAGTCCGTTATTATAGCCTCGGGAAAAACTTTTAGTGCCCGCTCAATACCATCCAGAGCATTTTCGGCCACGTGAACAGTACATCCAAATTTCGAGAGAATGTTCTCCAAAACCATTCGCCAGAATTTGCTGTCGTCAACAATTAATACGTTCAAAGTTTCACCTTCTTAGAACCGCGAATACTTGCAATATAAATGGAACTGTATAAATCCTGATATGATTAAATCCTGTCGTTCACCAAATTTCTCCCGGGATGTGTGGTTAGCCTACGAGTATTATATCACAACCTTGAATTCAAGAGAACTAACCTCCTGAAAAGAAAAAGAGTTGTTTTTAATGCCTTTGGAGCCAGCAACAAGTAAGATGCTACCTATTGTAAGAACAGTTGTCAGAAGACAAAAAGACCGAAGAAAAATAAAATCAAAGCTTGAGCTAAAGAAAGGATTCTCAGACAAAGCATTAAAG
>JAUQPP010000016.1 GCA_030550315.1 Thermotogota bacterium
GTGCGATTCTAGAGCTGGAACCAAATATTACCGCGTTCTGCAACATATCGGAACTCTCCTGGAACTTTGTCGATAATCCTGAAGAGGTACTCCAAGAAAGTCAGAAGGTCAACGTGCGAATTATGGAGGTGGATAAAGAAAATAAAAAGATCAGAGTTAGTATAAAACGGGCATCCGAAAATCCCTGGGAAAAATTCGCTCAAAACCATAGGGAGGGCGATGTTGTTACGGCAAGGATTATAAAAGTGGTTGACAAGGGATACATTGGACTCTGCGAAGGGGTAGAGGTGTACATACCAAAAACGCAGGTTTACGATGAACTTGAAATAGGTGCTGAGGTTTCCGGAAAGATTATAAAACTCGAACAGCAGAAGGATATTTATAAGATCGTCGTAAGCCCTAAAGTGCTTGAGAACGAAAAAGCTGTCCGTGAGGCACAGAGAGAAAGTGTGACTCCTAACGTCAAGATCGAGATCAAAGACTCGGCGGAGGTAAAGGCTGAAGATGCCACAAACTCAGGGCCAAAGGAAGAATAAGGTTCCAACGGTTCTTATAGTAGGTAGGAGTAATGTTGGAAAGTCTACACTTTTCAACAAACTCATAGGGAAGAGAAAATCTATTGTTGCTGACGAATCTGGGACAACACGCGACGCGGTCGTTGACCGCGTCGTTTGGCACGATAAACAGTTTTTACTTGTTGATACTTGCGGTATTTTTGAGGGTAGGGAGGACGAAATCTACGAAAAAAGCAAAGAAATGACCATAAACGCTTTAGTGGAGGCGGATCTTGTACTCTTTGTTGTTGATGGAAGACGGGGATTGTCATCCGAAGACTTCACGGTTGCGGACATTGTGAGGAAGAGCGATGTAGATGTAATATTAGTTGCCAACAAGGTAGAGAACGAGAAAACCTACAGAGATATTCTTCCGGATCTTTACACACTTGGCTTTGGCGAACCGTTTCCAGTTTCTGCCGAACAAAGCAAAAATTTGGATGAATTAATAGAGCTAATTGTGAAAAAACTGGAAGAAAGAGGATATGACCTCACAAAGGCTTCAGAACAAACTGAAAACATCGTTAGAGTAGCTATTGTGGGTAGACCCAACGCTGGTAAATCTTCGCTTTTCAACATGATAGTTAAGGAAGAACGAGCTGTGGTTACGCCGATAGCCGGAACAACACGCGATACCATCGATGAGTTAGTTAATATTGATGGCCGAAGTTATCTCTTTGTCGATACCGCAGGGCTCAGGAGGAAGAGTAGAATCGAAAATTTTTTGGAGCGTGTGAGCACGCTCAGAACTATTGAGGCCATTGAACGGTCAGATGTTGTGCTAATAGTTATCGACTCAACCGAAGGTATTACAAGGCAAGACCAAAAGATTGCAGGACTTGCGGAAAAGAGAGGTAAGGGAACGGTCGTTGTTTTGAATAAGTGGGATCTCATCAAGCATGCAGAAAGAAGAGCGCAGGAGTTTATTGATTATGTAAGAGAAAAACTCTATTTTATAGATTACAGTCCAATTGTGTTTACCAGTGCCATCAAAAAGGTTGGGTACAAAGAACTGCTCAGATCGATAAACACGGCTTACGAGTCCCTAAATCGGAGGGTGCCCACCAGTGCTGTAAACTCGGCCCTCCAGCGTATGATTGCTAAACCACCCCACGGCATAAAGATATACTACGGTCTGCAGGTGGATATCAGGCCTCCAACGTTTCTCTTTTTCGCGAACAAAGCCGAAATCCCCGAAAGTTTCCAAAGTGCTATTAGAAGGACTATCCGTGAACAGGTTGATCCGTTCACTGGAGCTCCTATATTTCTTAAATTCAAACCAAGGTCATGAGCAAAAACCGCTTTTGTTTTTATCTTTTGAGACTAATAATTGGAGGAAAGCTTCGTGGATAGAGAATTGGCTCAGTTTATGGAGCTCTTAGATGAAGAGTTAAGGAAGATTTCCTGTCCAGAATGTGTTAAATGCGGTTGGTGTTGCAGACAGACAGTTTGTTATTACGGGGAATGGGATTACGAAAAACACCAGTGCAAGTTTTTGACAGAAGACAACCTTTGCGCAAAACACGACGAAATAGTTGCGTACGAGCAACAGCTGGGCCTAAACCCCGGGCTGTTTGGAAGTGGGTGCTGCGTTAATTTTATGAACCCGTATCGGTTGCGTATAATAAAGTCCCGACAAGGAGGCTGCTGCAAGGACAATGAAGCTAACGGTTGATGCACTTCGGAGGAAGGTCTTGAACCAAAACATTAAGCTTGCACTTACTGTTGTGCTTGTTGTCGCAGCTTTTTTTGTGATTTTCATACAGTACCATATCTCCGAAAGTCTTAGAAAAGATCTAGCAATGCTTGATGAGTCCTTCAAAAATTTGATCGAGTACTTTTGTGAAAGTTTAAGGAGTCAAAGCGAGGATTACGTTAAGTTTGTCGAATCGGAGATAGAATTTATGGCGAATCTTGTGAAGAACGTTCCAAAATTAGATACCTTACAGGAAATCAAGAATTTCTACATTTCAAACATTCCTCCAGCGGTGAATAACGTGGATGTACTTTTGCTAGATGAAAACGCTAAAGTGCTTGCAGCAACCAGCTTACTTGAGAGTTTGGACCTCTCCAAAATAGGAGCGGGCTGGGAACAAAAGCATGGTTTTTTGTTCATTCCTGGAACGCGTTATCTAGCATTTTTCTACACTTATCAGTTGAATGGACGGTATATAATGTTATTGCTCTACCTAAGACCAGAACTTTACGAGACTTTATTTAGATCTTTCACGGCAAGAACCTCGAATTACGTAAAAAGCCTTGCGGTTTACATTGATTCTGAGAACAGACTTGGGGTATCAAGTCGCTCACCCGACAAAGTTTTGGTGAGCACGAGAAACTTTCCTGTGATTTTTAGAAAGATCAGCGGTGCAACTTATTACAACAAGTATCGACTTAATTCTGCTTTCATGGGCAGCAGCTTTCTTTATCTAAGGGCAGAGTTAAATTACGCTTCTCTCTTTAATTTCTTGTTTGTGGGCATTTTGGTCTTTGTCGTAACCGTGGTAATTTCCACGGTGTTTTCGGTTAATTCGACTGTTGAACCTTTTGTAAAGGATATCACGAGGATCGAAACAGCAGTAAGAGAGATGGGGAATACTGGTATACTACCCCCACAAACGGACTTTGAAATCGAAGAAATAAACGACATATATGCTACTCTTAGTTCTCTTCTCCAAGAGCTTAGTGCGTCAATGGAAGAGCTCGAAGCAACCAATCAAGAATTGGAAAAAGCCTACTCCGAGATTTCGAAAAAGACCGAAGAGTTCAGGATGCTTCTGCTTCATATGTCCGAAAGACTTGCGGTAGTTGCCGAAGGTTACGACGAGAACACCGGTCAACACATTTATAGGGTCAAAAAGCTCAGCGGACTAATCGCTGAAAATATGAACCTTGAACCTGATGTTGTCGAATCGATAAAGATGTTTGCAAGTTTACACGACATTGGCAAGATATTCATACCAAAGGAGATCCTATTGAAACCTGGAAAGCTAACAGCGGAAGAGTGGGAAATCATGAAGAAACACACGGAATTTGCGAAGAAAATCTTGGATGTACCTGGTTTCGAACGTGCTCTCAGTATTGCATTGTACCACCACGAAAATTACGACGGTACTGGTTATCCTTTCGGATTAAGGGAGGCGGAAATCCCAATTGAAGCTCAGATTGTAAAGATCGTCGACGTGTACGATGCATTGAGATCGGACAGACCATATAAACGTGGATATTCCCACGAAGAAGCGATGAAAATCATTTTAGAAGGGGATGGACGGACATTACCCCAACACTTCGCTCCTGAACTATTGCAAGTGTTCAAAGAGCTGGCTCCTTTAATAAACGAGGCTTGGGAAAGTGTTAAATGAGACTTGACATGTGGACCTACTGTGGTACAATTCATTTTCGATGCCCAATACGCACGCCAGTCCGTTTCCCACCTCGGTGCTTTGGTTGAAGCCAAAGTCGGTGGGCTAGAGGATGGCGGAGGCGTAAAACCAAATTGTACGGAGGTGTAGGTATGCCGGTAGTAACTATGAAACAGCTTCTGGAAGCGGGAGTTCACTTCGGACACAGAACCCAGAGATGGAACCCAAAGATGAAACCGTACATCTATGGTGCAAGAAAGGGTATTTACATCATCGACCTGCAGAAAACTGTCAAACTGCTCGACGAAGCCTACGATTTCGTGAGGGATGTTGCAAGCCGTGGAGGTACCATACTGTTTGTCGGAACGAAAAAGCAGGCACAGATGGTTGTGAAAAAAGAAGCTGAAAGGTGTGGAGGCTTTTACGTAAACAACAGATGGCTTGGTGGTCTTTTAACAAACTTCCAGACGATCCAAACCAGGATTCAGAAATTAAAGGAACTCGAAGAAATGGAAATGAACGGAGAGCTTGATAAGCTTCCGAAGAAAGAACAAAGTAAATTGAGAAAGACTCTTGAAAAGCTCAGAAAGAACCTTGGTGGCGTCAAAAACATGAAGGGACTTCCTGATGTCGTTTTTATAGTGGATCCTCGCAAAGAGAAGATTGCTGTACAGGAAGCAAACTACCTGAAGATACCAATTGTTGCCATGGTTGATACCAACTGCGACCCTGATCCAATTGATTACGTTATACCCTCCAACGACGACGCAATTAGGGCAATTGCTCTGATAACCAGCAAAATAGCTGACGCTTACCTCGAGGGTCGTGAAGGTGTGCCCTACAGTCCGGAATCTGTAGCTGAGAGCACGGAAATACCAGAAGAAATTGAAATCACCGTTTCGGAAGACCTAGACGAAGAAGAAATCTAAGATAGAGCTTGTTAAGTCGGGCAAATCCACAATTCAAAAAGTGGTTACCGATAAGTTTAAATAACGCGGGTAGGCTCTTCAGGTCTACCCGTTTTTTGTTTCACAGTAGGTCACTGCAGTTGATCACTCTTGACAAAACCTCTTTTAGTGTTATAATCTTCTTAGCACACGAGTAAATGGATTGCTAATCCGTGTGATAAGTCCCTCGAGGGTGAGCGTGTGTGGAGGGATAATTATGGATTTGACAGAACGCCAAAAGAAGGTGCTCTACTGCATCGTTAAAGAGTACATCAGTAACAAAACCCCTGTTAGCTCAAAGCGTGTTTTGGAGACAGCGACGATAGAGCGTTCTGGAGCTACAATTCGTAACGACATGCATCGCTTAATGAAACTTGGATACATTTATCAGCCACACACATCGGCGGGGAGAGTGCCGACGGACAAAGGCTTAAGATTTTACGTCAACGAGTTATTAAAGATTAGGGAAGAAATTCGGCAGAGGAGTACACAGGTTGAGACCGTTGCAAAATTTCCAATTGGAGATATGGAGAAAGTACTCAGCGGAGCTGCCAGACTCTTAAGTTCCTCAACGAAGGGATTCGTAGTTATAGAGAAACCCAGTCCGCTGAATCTGAGAATAAAGAGAATAGTTATCACGCCTGTCAGTAAAACATTTTCCATCGCCAACGTAATCACAACGCTTGGTTTGAGCTCATCGATTCCTCTGTCACACGCAGAGGTGGACGATTTGACTGAAATTGAGCGAGTGCTAAACAGGATGATGAGTGGAATTACGTTGAGTGAATTTAAAGCAAAATTGAAAACGGTGCTTTCAAGGATGTCTGAATTCACAGAGTTCATCAGTGAAAATACTGTGAAAGGATTCATCGATATAGTTGAGAGGTTATCATTTGAATCGTATGAAGATTATCTACACGTAGGAATTGCGAACTTGGTCGCTAACGAACGAGTACGCGAAGACAAGATTCACCACCTTATCGCATACGTTTCGAGTGAGACGTTCTTCAAGGAACTTTTTGAGCTAAAGGATGGTATTTACATTGGTAAAGAACATGGGCTAAGATTTTTGGAAGACTTCTCCGTTATCGTCGGTAGGTTCAAGCTTGAGGAACGACCTTTGGGAAGAGTGGCCACGGTGTTCGATAAGTACGGTGACTACGATAGCGTAATTGAGAGTTTTGAGTACATGTTAAACAGACTTTCAGAATACTTCACCGTTGTTTCAAGGAACGTTGAGTAAGTCAATAAATTTAAAAACACTAGGAGGTGCGGAAAAATGCAGGAAATGGAAAAGAAAATAAACGGTACTACCTCGGAAGGCACGGAACAAACAGAACAAAAACCCGTGGAAAATGCGAAAAGTGTTCAGGAGGGGGCTCAAGAGGTTCCAAGCCTCGAGGAAGAAAACAAGCTGCTTAAGGATAAGATAGCCGAATTAGAATCACAACTGAGAGAGATACAGAACGCGGCTAGGATTATAAGGGCAAACTTTGAAAACTACAAACTGGATGTAGAAAGACAGATTCGCGAAGTTTCGAAGAATTCGATCCTGAGACTTATCAAAATTCTTCTTCCCGTAATCGATGATTTTAAACGTGCGTTCGTTTATTACGATCAAACAAAGGATTTGGAAGAATTTTACAAAGGGATTTCAAAGATATACGAGAAATTTCTGAAGATACTGGAAAACGAGGGACTGAAAGTTATTGATGCGTCTGGCAAATTCGATCCGTTCCTCCATGAAGCTTTTGAAAGGGAGGAACGTGAGGATGTTGAAGAGTATACGATATTAAGTGTGATAGAAGATGGCTATACTTTCAACGGTCAGGTGGTGAAACCGGCCAAAGTGAAGGTTTCCGTAAAACCAAGGGAACAAAAGTGAGGTGGCCAAGATGCCAAAAAAGGATTATTATGAGATACTGGGAGTACCAAGGAACGCATCTGAGGATGAGATAAAAGCTGCTTATAAAAGGTTAGTGAAGGAATGGCATCCGGATAAGCAACCTGAAGAGCGAAAGAAATATGCGGAACAGAAATTCAAGGAGATACAAGAGGCATACGAGGTGCTTTCGGATCCTCAAAAGAGAGCCATGTACGATAAGTTTGGTTACGTAGGCGAGGGGATTCCGCACGAATATCATTATACGACAACCGGTAGTGGCTTTGGATTCGAAGATATTTTCCGCGACTTTTTCAACGACGACATATTCAACATATTCTTTGGCGACCAGAGAACACAGACGCGAACACGAACAACTTCGAGGCGTAGCCCACGTAGGGGAGAAGATATACAGTTAGATGTGTCTGTGACCGAGCGAGACGTTTTTACTGGAAAAGTTGTCACACTTGAGTATGAGAGATACGAAACTTGTGAACACTGCCACGGGGAAGGGGTTGAACCGGGTAGCCGAAGTGTAACGTGCTCAAAGTGTCACGGTACAGGGGTTGTGAGAGAGGAAAGGCGAACACCGTTTGGAGTATTCATTAACCAGTACACTTGCGATGTTTGTGGTGGTGTCGGTACCGTTCCTGGAGAGGTTTGTCGCGTGTGCCATGGTATCGGGCGCGTCAGAAGGAAAAGTTCTGTGATTTTTGATGTTCCAGCTGGTGTTGATGATGGGCAAGTTTTCAGAATCCCGCGAAAGGGTAACGCAGGACTATACGGGGGAGAATACGGAGATCTGTATGTGAAGATCCACGTACAAAGAACCTCTGGACTAAGGCGAGAAGGTGATGATATAATCGTTGATGCAAAAGTTGATTACGTTACCGCAATTCTGGGTGGCAAAATCACAGTAACCCTGCCGAATGGAGAAGCGGTTGAAGTGGAAGTTCCGTCTGGTACGCAACCTGGTGACAGGATAACGGTGCGAGGCAAAGGATTTCCAAGTCAACGAACAAGTCGCAGAGGTAATCTCGTGGTTAACTTGAACGTTGAGATACCACGGAAAGTTTCCAAAAAAGAGAAAGAGCTACTTGAAGAAATAGCACGTATCAGAGGTGTTGAATTTTGAAGATTGAGAAAAACAAGTTGAAATCACGAAGCCGCTACAGAAATCATTCATATCGAGTTGGCCAGTTGATACTGCTCCCTGTAGTACTTGTTTTGGGGGCTCTTTTTTTCCTTTACTCAATTTCTTACGCGGATAAGAATCTCGGAGTCAAAGGTAGTACCAATGATGAGACTAAAAGTAACGATTCTGGAGAGATTTCCTTTATTCATCCAATTGCCAAAGAGGTAAGGTTTCATAAAACATTACCAACCTCAAATGGATTTGTCTCTGTTGGGACGTGCTATTTGAACGATGAGATGAAATACCAGCTTTTGGTTGTATACTTCGATGCGAGCATGATCGAACAGTGGCGATTTGAGTTTGGCGGTACGGGAGATGAGTGGGCTTATGATGTTGTCGAAGACGAAGGATTTGTCGTTGTTGGCGTTTCTGCTTCAAAGGAGTACGGTGTCCGTGGACGATACGATGCCCTAGTCTTAAAGCTGGACTACTCAGGAAAATTATCATGGTTCCGAGTCTTTGGTGGTCCCGATTGGGATAGGGCCTACAAAATCACCAAGATACCTAATGGTTACGCATTTGCTGGGGATAATTATCTAAAAGGTTTTGATGTGAGTTCAAATTTTGGAGAGCACGATTTCTGGGTGGTGGCAATAGACAAAAAGGGTGGAAAGATTTGGGATCGTAGCTTTGGTGGATTAAAATGGGATCGAGCCTACGCTCTGGCCTTTGTTGGGGAACGAAATTTACTGGTAATCGGTGGTTCAAGTAATTCTTTTACCGATGGTAATAGGTACGACAGTTACGTAGTTGCGTACGATTTGAATGGAAATTTGGTTTGGAGGTTACCCCTTGTTATTCAAAACGCTAGTGTATGGCTCACCGATCTACGGACTTCCGGAGTTTACATTTACGCAGCTGGTTATGTCTCGGAATTTGTTCAGGCTACCAATGGTGGAGCACTACGTGTAACGACTTTCGAGAGGGCATTCTTGGCCAAGATTTCGTTCTCGGGTAAAATGGAATATTTCAAAGTTTTTGGACAGAACGTCAGATTACATGCATTTGAGTTAATTGAGTCTGCAGAAAACCACGAAACTTTCGTGGTAGCTGGGTATAAAGACCTACCGAATTTAAAAAGTCCGTGGTTTGCAACAATTACGGTCAGCTTACAGCAAAAAACTTCTCAAAACATTGTTATAGCTGAGATGGAAGAAGAAAAATATTACGGTGAGTACTTTGATGTGCAGTTCATACCAGACTCCCAAAGGTTGCTATTGAGTGGAACAAGACTTGTGAACGGAAGGTTTTTGGGAATTCTCAACTCGAGGGCTATTTCCGAATAAATCCAGCGTTTAGTTGTCCTCAGGTTCCGTTTTCTTTAAAAAAGAACAGATGAGAAATTGAACCAATTACCACACCTAAGATTAAGTACGCAAAACCAAAAGTTGCACCACCTTTCGCTAAAGCCAACAGAATGACTTGCACTGATTCGGCATCGTTGAACATCAAATACCCGATAAGCTGGGATAAGAAGAACGACCCCACCGGTGCAACGATAGTGCAAGCTAATGTAGTCACAAATTTTAGCTCTTTACCGCACATGAATGACAAGAGAATGACAAAAATTTCAGGAAAAAAGCCAACTGCGAAATTTTCAAAAACTCTGTATACCACCGAATAGGTCTCCACCAAAGTTAAAGTGGCAAGAATTAAACCTAACTTCACTGCTCCTCACTTCCTGATCTAAGCCTGCGTAAAGTTTCCAAGGCGTCCTCCTTTGTAAAACAGATCGTCTTAGATACATCGGCAAACGAATACCTGTCGTTGCCAGCGTAAAGCAAGGTGCTCTTTCCGATCCCACCTTGGAAATACTCTTCAACATAGTGAACACCAACGATTTCGCCAACGTACAGGATGTGGTCTCCGAACGGTACGGATTGTACTAACTTGCATTCGTATGCGGAAATTGCCCGTTCGAGTATAGGAACACGGAGTATTTTTCCGAGAACCCACTCGCCTTCAGCAACTCGGGATTTATCCACCTCCCGTCCGGACAACCGACCAAAAATTCCGGCAAGTTGGTAATCGTTGAAGTCGAGGAAGTTCAACGAAAACTCCGAGGTCTTGCCGAGTAACGTAGCTGTGAACCGTTTTGGAGAAACGGCTACACCGTAGAGTGGTGGATCGAACGAAAGTTGGGTATGCCACGCGGCCGACATGAAATTCACCGTATCGCCGGCTTTAACTCCTACCACTGCAACAGGAAAAGGATAATGGAAATAAAATTTTGATGGTTTCTCCAAAAACTTCTTCAACCCTGCTCCCTCCCATCCGAAAGCATATTCAATGGCACCTACAGTTTTCGTATCAAGTAAATTATACCACCAAGTAGGAAAATAATTCTCTTCATTTTCCCACCTTGTGTGATATAATAGCTTGTGAAATTCGAGTTTTTGAGTTGCTGAAGAGTTACTGAAAAACCGCGCTTCTCTCTGGGAGGTGTGTTTTTTGATTTTAACAAAGGAAGGTTTTAGGAAAATGACACTCAAGGAAGCTCTCGAGTATCCGTCAAAAGAGGAACTTGTATCCCTGTCCCTCAGCGTTATAGAGGAACAAGATACAAAGCTCAACGCATTCATTTACGTTAACAAAGAAGCTGGAACAGGAATTCCAATTGGCATAAAGGACAATATCAATATCCACGGCCTTCCCACCACGTGTGCATCAAGAATTTTGAAAAACTACGTTGCAACGTTCGATGCGACGGTAATTAAGAAACTGAGAAAAGCGGGTTTCGCATTTGTTGGAAAGACGAACCTTGACGAATTTGCGATGGGTGCGAGCACAGAATATTCCGCTTTTGGTCCGACGCGAAACCCACATGATCTGGAAAGGGTAGCTGGTGGTAGTAGCGGCGGCTCGGCAGCTGCAGTTGCCTCTGGTGAGGTAATCATCTCGCTGGGTAGCGATACGGGAGGTTCGATTAGGCAACCAGCCGCGTTTTGCGGTGTCGTGGGTTTCAAACCAACTTATGGTTTGGTTTCGCGATATGGTCTTGTTGCTTTTGCCTCGTCTCTTGATCAAATCGGTCCGATAGCCAAGACTGTCGAGGATGCCGCGTTATTGATGAACATCATCGCTGGAAGAGATGAACATGATGCAACGACAGTTAACCGTGAAATCGATTTTACCAAGTTTATTGGTAGGAAAATTAATGGTTTAAAGATAGCCGTTGCAAAGCAATCGTTCAGCGAGGGAGTTGAGGATGGTATCAAGGAAAAGACGGAAGAATTCGTCAGGTTTATCGAACAGGAAGGTAATGAAGTTGATGTCGTTGATATTCCGGAACTGAAATACGTTGTGGCTACTTATTACATAATCGCTCCAGCAGAGGTTAGTTCCAACTTAGCTCGGTTTGATGGCGTAAAGTATGGATTAAGATTGTCCGGTAAATCTCTTCAAGACCTTTACAAAAATACCAGAGGCAGTGGGTTTGGTGAAGAAGTCAGAAGGCGAATCCTGATTGGTACCTTCACATTAAGTGCGGCTTATTACGACGCTTACTTTGAAAAGGCTCAGAAAGTGAGAAGGTTAATCGCGAATAAACTTAACGAGTTGTTCGAAACATACGACTTCATTGTCACACCTACATCTCCTGTCACAGCTTTTAAGGTTGGTTCAGTTTCAGATCCCATGGTCTATTATCTCATGGACATCTTCACAATCCCAGCTAACTTAGCCGGGTTGCCAGCAATAAGTATACCGTTTGGAAAAGTTGGACACTTGCCGATTGGTATTCAACTTATGGGTCCAAGGTTTTCGGACGCAAAACTGCTTGGTTTTGCAGATTGCCTATTCAGAACGACACACTCGCAGGAGGTAAGATGATGGGGAGGTACAAGCCAATAATCGGGCTTGAAATACACGTTCAGTTGAGTACGAAAACGAAGGCTTTTTGTAACTGCACTGCCGACGTTTTTGAGTTGGAACCTAACACTGCTATCTGTCCGGTTTGCACCGGTCAACCTGGTGCACTTCCCGTTCCTTCGGTGGAAATGTTCGAACTTGGTGTAAAATTGGCGACTGCGCTGAATTGTAAAATAAACGAGTACTCACGTTTTGACAGAAAGAATTACTTTTATCCAGATCTGCCAAAGGGCTATCAAATCACGCAATTTTTCTACCCATTAGCTGAAAATGGCTGGTTGCTCGTGAATGGTAAAAGGATAAGGATTAGAAGGATCCACTTAGAGGAAGATGCTGGGAAATTACTCCATGCTGGTGATAGCATAACAGAAGCTGAGTATTCACTTGTGGATATGAATCGCTGTGGCATACCACTTGCGGAAATAGTAACTGAACCGGATATAGAATCACCAGAAGAAGCGCGAATCTTTATGGAAAAGCTTCGTACAATACTCAGGTATTTAGGTGTGAGCACCGGGGACATGGAAAAAGGCGCTCTGAGATGTGATGCCAATATCTCGGTTTTAGATACTCAGACTGGTAAGCAAAGCAATAAGGTTGAGGTTAAAAACATGAATTCTTTCAAGTTCGTCGAAAAGGCTTTGGAATACGAATTTGACAGGATCGTTGGGCTCATGGAAAAAGGAGAACATGTCGAGCGAGAAACAAGAGGCTGGAATCTCTCCACAAAAACAACTGTTAGTATGAGGAGTAAAGAGGAGGCCCATGACTACAGATACTTTCCGGAACCGGATATCCCTCCTGTCATTTTAACCCGCGAGTTTATAGAAAACGTGAAAAAGACTATTGGAGAGCTACCAGATGCGAGGATTGAGAGGTTCGTTCGTGAATACGGGTTAAACGAAAAGGAAGCAAGCATCCTTGTTGAGGAAAAAGCGGTTGCCGATTTTTACGAGGAAGTGGTGAAGAAAACAAATGCCCCGCGAGAGACAGCGAACTGGTTTTTAACGGAATACTTTAGGTTGATGGGAGAGCATGGAACAAGCGAGCTTAAGGTCACAGCTGAGACATTTGCTGAATTATTTGAACTTCTTAAACAGGGAACAATTTCTCGGAATATCGCAAAGGAAGTATTTCAAGAAAGTGTCTTGTCAGGCAAATCTCCGAGAGTGATAGTTGAAGAGAAAGGCTTAAGACAGATAGACGACGCCAAAGAACTTGAAAAGATCGTTCAGCAAGTGTTGGAAGCCAACCCACAGCAGGTCGAGGCATTCAAAAAAGGCAAAGAAGGCTTGTTCAGCTTTTTCGTTGGGCAGGTAATGAAAGAAACGAAAGGAAAAGCAAATCCGAAAACTGTCAACGAAATACTGAACAAATATTTGCGTGGTTCCTAATTATACTAGATGGAAATACGGGGGGATGCAAGTGAAAAAATCCCGATATTTTGTTTTTCTAGCGGCCTTCATCTTGTTGATTGCAAGGTTGTCGTTTGCCTTTACGATTTCGGCGACGGGTATATACAACGCGTTTGCTGTGAGTAGCTTTAACTTTACGTTGGTTTATGAACACCCAAATTGGGCGCTTGGAATTAATCTTTCTGACGTTAAAGAGAGGGCCGAAAGTTACAAGCTTGGTTTCATCAATGTAAAGCGTAAGATAGATAAAAGTTATTTTGAGCTTTTATCTTTTGTCGGAGGAACAAACGGCCTTGTTCTGACGTTGGGTTACGAAAATTACTCTATACCAACGACGGGATTTGAAAGAACGTACTACATATCATCGAACCAAACCCTGGTGGCAGAATACTCAAAAACCTGGGTCTCACTACCGAGTGTCCCATTTGGTGAAGCTAGTATCGGGCCTTTCTCACTTAACTACGAAGGATTTAAACTCTCAAAGTTAGGTAATAGCAAGATTTCACTGAGCTTAAAAAGAGGCTTTGCAATGTTTGATACAATCCAGCTAAGCTACCTTGAACTTGGAAGTATTTACTCCTTAGGCTTTTTTGTGTTCTCCGACAAGTCTCTCGAACAAGGTGTAACTGTTAACCTCGGTTGGGATTTCGAAGACAACCGGATAGTAGGTTTATTAGGTGGTAGGTTTTTCATCGAATTTGACGAACTAAGGTTCTTCTTTGGTGCATATGGTACGTATCTACCTAACGCTTCGAAGGTTAAGTACGGCATCTGGGTACGTTTTCTCTCACCTTTGGTTGGCGACCTAATAGTTCAAAACAACATAGCCTATTTCAAGGTGAGAGTGACCTTTGGTGAATAACGCTGGATTGGGATTGTATATTCATCTCCCGTTTTGCAGATCGAAATGCGTATATTGCGATTTTGTGAGCTTTGCTAGACGATCGGATTCTGAGGTTGAGGAATATGTTGAATACTTATTGAAAGAAATAGAGCTCTACCGTGAAGTTCTTTCGACGGGAGTTTCAACATTGTACATTGGTGGGGGAACACCAAGCTTACTGCCGTTAAAATTCTTAGACCGGATATTTAAAGCGCTCGAACGCTATCTCGGGAATGTGAGCGAAATGACCATAGAAGTTAATCCTGATTCTTTTAGTTCTGAAATGGCGTCACATTACAGGGAGCTCGGGATAAACCGCTTGAGTATGGGACTTCAAAGCGCGGACGACACTGTACTAAAAAAATCCGGCCGACTTTACGACTTTGAAACGTTTCTCAGAAAATATGATTTGGCGAAGCGTTTCTTTGACAACGTTAATGTTGATTTTATTATCGGTCTACCTGGAGAATCTTGGTACACAATTGAAGCGAACATCGTTTTTATTAGTGACTTCAAACCGGACCACGTTTCCGTATACATGCTAGAAACTCATGAAGAAGCCCCGCACCACCAAGTTTTAAAGAAACCAGATGATCAAACCTTTATGCGTTACGAAGAGCTCATAAAGTTTTTGAAAAGCGCGGGATACGAACGATACGAAATATCGAATTTTGCGCTGGAAGGTAAGTACTGCAAACACAACTTGAAGTACTGGTTCAACGAAGACTATATAGGTATCGGTGTGTCTGCTGGTGGGCACATCGGTTGGCTACGGTACAACAATTACGAAGAGTTGAACGATTACTTTATTGCTCTCTCGGAGGGGAGATTTCCACGTAGTTATGAGTCAGAAAACACCCCACATCGAGAAGCACTCGAAACTTTGTTCATGGCGCTGAGGACGAAATGGGGAATAAGCCCGGAAAAGGTATTGGAACGTACGGGTGTTGATGTATCAGAGGTCTACAAGAGGCTTCAAGCGAAGTTTGATTTTTTCGACGGCGAGAAGTTGTCTGAAACAGGGATGGATTTCAGTAACCTGTTTTTTGTAAACCTTCTCGAAACGTGGGAATCTGTCTTCGGATATGCGTGAAGCTAAATAAAGCTCTCAGCTCTAGTGGGGGATTGTTCATGAGGCAAGAATTAATAGTCACGTTTGTGAGTTATTTCATGCTTTTCATCATTGGTGCGATAGCGATGTACAGCTTGGATATTGCCAAGGAAATGGTGCTCGGTGTTCAGAGTAACTTCTTTCAAAAGCATATTTTCACACTGATAATCGGTTTTTTAGTCTTCCTAATTACTCTAAACATACCGTACCAAGTGTTCTACAAGTACTACAAATTCCTGTATCTGCTGGGAACTGGTTTGTTATTATCCGTTTTCGCCTTTCCAAAGATTAATGGTGTGCACCGATGGATCCGTCTGGGTTCGTTTACACTCCAACCATCAGAATTCGCAAAGATCATACTCTTGCTTTTCTTATCTATTTACGTTGAACAAAACAGGGAATATATGGAAAGCTTTTGGAGGGGCTTTTTGTTGCCGATGCTCTTCGCGGGAGGGTACGCAGCGCTCGTAATGCTTCAGCCGAACCTGAGCACGGCTGCCCTTGTTCTTATCGTATCAATGCTGACACTTTACTACGGTGGGGCACGATTTTTGTACTTGCTCTCAACAGCGGTCGCGGGTATTGTTGTGTTTATGACTGCTTCGGCTCTAGGTTACCTCCACAGTTACCAAATAGGGAGACTTTCGCATTTTTTCAGCGGTAATTTAGCACCTCAAGTTGACATCGCACTGAAAGCTGTGAAGAACTCGGGTATAACTGGTGCGGGGTTACTTGGTGGTTTCATGAAAGTTTACGTACCTGAGGCGGAGAATGATTTCGTACTTGCGGTTATTGGCGAGGACTTTGGGTTTTTTGGAATCCTTATAATCCTAATCATATATCTGTTTCTTGCGTATGCGTTAATGAGGGTTTCGAGTTTTATTGAGAGACTTTCACTTCGGGTGTTCACATGGTCTTACGTAACCTTGATCTTGCTCCATCTGACCATAAACCTCGGAGTTTTTGCTGGAATGCTACCGGTGACCGGTGTTCCACTTCCATTCATCAGCACCGGTGGAAGCTCAATGATAGCCCTACTAGCGGGATTGGGTGTAATAATATCCGGTGTTTTTTACAAAGAAGAGCGCAAGCCGTACAAAGCTACAGAGGGTGATGATATTGGAGGGTAACATTTGGTTTGATAGCGTGCTCCGAATCTCAGCTGCTGGGGGAGTTACAGGTGGGCATTTGTATCCAAATCTAGCAGTGCTGGAAGAGCTGGCAAGAAGAGGTCAGACCGATGTTATGTACTTTTGCGTGAGCGGAAAACTGGAGGAGAAAATTTTACCTGTGCTCCATCCAGAATACAAGCGTGTCTCACTCAAGGTTCAAGGTCTCGCGCGCCCCATATACCATCCTGTCAACGTTACTAGAATCTTACGGATACTGTTGAACGAGAGCAGGATAAGAGCGACACTTAAATCTTTTAAGCCAGCTTTTACCTATGTCTCTGGTGGATACGTAAGTTATCCAGTTGCTTTGGCTTCAAAACGGTTGGGGATACCAGTTTTTGTTCAAGAGCAGAATACAATTCCAGGAAAGTCTAACGTAGCAATTTCGCGCTTTGCAGAGCGAATCTTCGTAGCTTTTGAGGAAAGTGTAGCATATTTTCCCTCTGAGGTAAAGAACCGGATAGTTGTCACGGGTAACCCGGTTTGGTCGAGGGAAGGGAAGGTCGAACTTCCACATCCGACGGTTCTAATTATCGGAGGGAGTGGTGGAAGCAATTTTATGAACACTCTTGCGTTGGAACTTGCAAAGCGCATGCCTAATGTTAACTTTATACTCTCGACCGGTGGGAAGAAATTGGATAGAATGGACATTCCTGAGAACTTGGAAATTAAGAGCTATATCGAAAACATGTTTGCTTACTGGCGCTCGGTTGATTGTGCTATAACACGTGCCGGAGCGACAACTATTTCAGAGTTGATTCATTTTAACGTGCCGGCAATTGTGATTCCATGGGAAGGTGCTACGGAAGGTCATCAAGTTGTAAATGGTGAGATTTTCGAGAAAACTGGACTTGGTAAGATGATTCGTGAGTCTGAAGTCTCAGCTGATACGGTAGAGCAAGAAATTCGAAGATTAATTTCCAAAGGTAGGAACTTTTCAGAAAGTGAAAATCCTGCAAAGAAGATAGCAGACGAGATTTTAGCAATAATATCTCGTTAGAATATAAAACAGAGAAAAAACGGTGTTTCGAAGGAGGTTTTAAAGTTGGAAAGCGAACAAGTCAAAGGAGCAAGAAAGATTCATTTCATCGGTGTTGGTGGTATAGGCATGAGTGCTCAAGCCATGCACGAACACTTCCAGGGAAATATTGTTTCGGGCAGTGACCCGTACAGCTCTGAACGAACACGATATTTGGAAACCTTGGGTATTAGGATCTACAATGTGCACCGTGAAGAAAACGTCCAGGACGTTGACGAGGTAGTTGTGACTCCTGCAATTTCTAAGGATAACCCCGAGTACATTTTAGCTCGGAAGAGAGGCATTCCAATCACTTACCGGATAGATCATTTTCGTCGTATCGTAGGGCAGTTCAATGGCTTTGCAGTCACTGGAACTGACGGAAAGTCAACAACTACCTCGATGCTAGCAAATGTCTTGATTAACATGAACGAAGATCCGTACGTTTTTTTGGGAGCACTTCACAGTAAACTGGAACACGGAAACTATAGAAAAGGCAAGGAACTCGTGGTTTACGAACTTGACGAAAGTCAGCCTGGCTTTGAACTCTTTCGAACTGATGGCTTGATAATCACGAACGTAAGAGAAGATCATTTGGAAAATTTTGAGAGTGTTGAGCATTACTATGCATGCTTTCAAAAACTAATCGAGAACTCTAAGTTCGTTGTCACATTTGCCGACGAGAAGAAATTCAAAGGTCACGTGATGTTCGGTGTTTACTCCGGTGATTTCCGTCTGGTAAAGCGCGTACAGCATGGTTTTGCGCAAAGAGTTCAAATTTACACTCCATGGGGTGAGCGTGAGTTTACGCTGCCCGTACCGGGTTATCATAACGCACTAAACGCGCTGGCAGTTATCGCACTACTTTCATCAAAAGGTTACGATCTTGATCGAGTCTTACACGCATTTAGGGACTTTACGCTACCTGGTCGCAGGTTCAACGTGAGTTATGAAGATTACGAACGAAATATAACTATAGTAGACGATTACGCTCATACTGCAGATGAGATTGAAGTTCTATTGAAAACTGCCCGAGAGGTTTACAATGATAGAAAAATAGTGATTGTTTTTCAACCCCACCGCTACACGCGTTTCAAACGTGAAGCTGATCGATTCAAGCGCGTACTCCTAATGGCTGATGAGATATACATCACCGAAGTCTACGGAGCTTTTGAGACGAAAAACGGGGTCACAGCAAAGAAAATTGTTGACGAGATTAGCGGCGCGATTTTTGTACCCGACAAAGCCATGTTGAAAATGCTCGAATTCAAAGAAAACAGTGTCTACCTTTTTGTAGGGGCTGGTGACATTTACGACATTTCCAAAGAGTTGGTTCAGACGTTAAAACAAAAGCATGGAGCGTATAACAGTGTCGGTAGTTGATCTGGGAGCGTATGGGGGGATCTGAGCGGGTGAAACTTAAGGAGATATTCATTAAAGGCTTTAAATCCTTTGCCGATCCCACCAGATTGGAGATTTCGGATAAGGTTACCGTGGTGGTGGGACCGAATGGCTCAGGAAAATCAAACGTTGTCGATGCGATCAGGTGGGTTCTCGGTGAGCAGTCGATGAAGGAAATTCGGGCTCAGGAACGAGAAGATGTTGTGTTTTGGGGCAACGAAAAGAGACCCCCGGCACAAACAGCCTACGTCGAGCTCGTTTTTGAGGACGCCGGGAATCGCATAACGATTGCCCGTGAACTTTCGCGAGATGGCAACAGCCGGTACATACTGAACGGTGATGTTGTACGCTTAAAAGATATAAGGGAAGTACTGATGCAGCGTGGTTTTGGTAAAAACCCGTATTCCATCATAGGTCAAGGTCAAATTGACAAGATCGTCTCGGCATCGCCGGAGAGTCTAAGAATGATGATAGAAGAAATCGCCGGTGTCGGTATATATCGTGAAAAGAAAAAAGAGGCACTCCAAAAACTTGATGCAACACAACTTAACCTAACAAGGATAAGTGATATACTCTTCGAGGTTGACAAGAATCGACGGTCGCTTTACTTAAAGGCAAAGAGAGCAGAAAGGTACATCGAGTACCGTGAAGAAGTCGAAAAGATCAAAAAGCGATACTATGGTGGCGTCTACAAAATTGAAAGTCGTAGACTGAACGACATGGAACTCTACCGCCAGCAAATAAACCAGGAGATAAAAGAAAAGTTGAAACACCTTGCACAGTTAGAACTAAGTTGGTCGTCCTTGAAAGAAGAGTTCAACCAAATCGATGAAGAGATGGAAAGCTATACAAAAGCTCTTGAAGAATTCAAACAACGTGAAAACCAGCTGCTAGAAGTGAGGGAGACGTTTGTTCGAAAATTAAACGATCTTGAAAACAAATACATTGAAACTTCCACAAGGGTCGACATGCTAAACGATGAAACTAACACGCTGAAGAACAGATTCGACGAGATAAAGATAATCCTTGAGAGGATATCGGAGGAACTGTCGGCAAAGGAAGGTACACTCATATCGCTCGAATCGGAAAAACAAGAAATCTACAAGCAGTACACCGAGCAAGAAAAAGAAATTCTTAGACGAAAGCATGAATACGAGGAAATTGAAAAAAACATTGCAAAGATTCACAACGAGATAATAAGGCTAAATGAAAACAACCAAGACATTCGTCACAGGATCGAGATGATACAAAACCAGCGCCAAATTAAGGAATTGAGAAAGTCCGAACTTGAGGAAGAAATTGCGGACCTTGAGAAACATCTCCTTCAAATAGCCGAGAAAGAAAATGAGCTTGTTAGGGAACTCGAAACGATAAAAGCTAGTCTCTCCGAATACAGTGCTGCCAAAGAGAAGAAAATCGCTGAAATGGACTCGATCGCGCGGGCTCAAAAAGAACTATCGGCCGAGATGGAGGTAATAAGAAAACAAATAGAGGATTATCAAGGTTTTAGTACCTCGATCAAAAGAATATTCGAGAATAAGGACTTATTCCAAGGTTTGATTGATGTTGTCGCGAACCTGATCGATTTTGATAGGTCTCTTACAACAGCATACGAAATGTTACTAGGTGGTGCAGCTCAACATGTCGTAGTTGAGAATGCTGAGACGGCAAAGAGGATTATCGAGTTCTTGAAGGCTGGAGAATACGGACGGGCAACATTTATTCCGCTGGATTTGATCGAGATTGGGTTTTCGCCTTTGAACGGTCTTGAAAAAGAGAAGGGATTTGTTGGCTACGCTGCGGAGCTCGTACGCGTTCCTGAGCAGTACGATGGGTTGCGGTATTACCTTTTTGGAAACGACATCATTGTCGATAACATTGACAACGCGGTTGAGATAAAGAGGAAATACCAGCTCCGTTCTAGGATTGTAACCTTGGATGGTGAACTAATTTCCGGAAGAGGTGCGATCACTGGTGGCAGATCTCGCGAAGATTACGCAGGCTCGGTATTGTCAAGGCGTGTGAGACTCAAGATGCTTGCGGAGGAGCTCCAAAAGCTTAAAGAGCGTAAAAATGATTTGGAAATGGAAATAGATGTGATTACCAAGGAAATAAAAAGTCTCCAAGATTCGATGAATGTTGTACGTGAAGAACTAGCAAATGTGACGGGTAAGTCGTTATCATCAAAAAGGGTGCTTGAAGAACTCCAAAAATCGCTCAAAGAGGTTGTCATTGAGTTAAGCGACCTTCTAAAACTTGAATCAGAGTACAGCGCAAAGCTAGAGGGAAACCTTGCTAGGATCGGTATTCTTGAGGAACAGCTCAAAGGACTTGAGGAAAAAAGGAAAAGCCTCCAAGTTGAGGTCTCGACGTTTTCTAGAGAACTAGATGAAAGAAGAAAGAAACTGGAGCAATTGAACGAAAGTATCGCAACTTACAGAGCGGAAGTCAAAAGTCTTTCAGAAAGAAAGTTGCAGTACACAACCGAATCTGAGAAAATTAAAAATAGGCTTGTTGAAATAGCAGACGAAATCAGCACCTCCAAAAACAGTTTGAAAAAACTGGAAATGGAGATTGATCAAGTTAAGCAATTGCTCCTGGAGAATGAGCGCGAACATGAGACAATAAGACGTATGTCTCAAGAAATCTTTGTCGGCATGCGTGAGCGGAAGTCTGGAAAAGAGGAAAAACTTCAGCAACTTCAAGAACTTGAGGGGTTTATAAGAAGGACGAAAGAAGAACTGGAAACACTAAAAGAAAGACTTCATGAAACGGATTTAAGGATACAGGAGATAAACTTCAAACTTTCCACCGTACCCGAAGAATATAGAATTGAAATTGACGTAGAACCGGATGAGATTGATCAATTACTCGAGCGTTTAAGGGAACTGGAAAACAAGATAAAGATGCTGGGCCCGGTTGATTTGAACGCGATGGAAGAGTACAAGAGAGTGGAAGAAGAATACACGGAACTGAGCAAGCAAAAGATGGACCTTGAAGAAGCAAAGAAAAAACTTGAGAAACTCATCGAAGAAACGGACAACGAGGCTCGAGAGCAATTCATGAAGACGTTCAACAAGATAAACGAGGCCTTCAAAAGGTACGTGGAGACCCTCTTCTACGGTGGTACGGGAAGCATGCGCATCATAGAAGACGGTGACGTACTCGAATCAGGTATTGAAATTGTTATATCGAAGGCTGGTAAACGTGTGCAGAAACTACAGCTATTATCCGGTGGTGAAAAGGCATTGGTGGGTATAGCGCTCATAATGTCCATGCTCGAAGCAAACAGCGGGGTGTTTTACGTATTGGACGAGGTGGATGCACCTCTCGATGACTACAACTCTGAGAAGTTTAGAAGACTCCTTGAGCAGGAAAACTCACAATTCATAGTCATAACGCACAACAAGCTTATCATGGAAGCAGGTGACATAGTTCACGGTGTTACGATGGTTGATGGTGTATCAAAAGTTGTACAAGTCAAGATGGAGGAGGTTTTAACATGAGATACTTCTACTTTCTACAACAATTCTTCGAAAGGCTCCCAGCTCCCGCTTTCATCAAGGATACCAAGGGAAGATTTATTTGGGTTAACGAGGAATTTTTGAGAATTCTTAACCTTACGGAGGATAAGGTTATCTCAAAGTTTGAATCCCAGTTGCTGGGTATCGAGAGCATCGAAGACATTGACCGCAAGGTCATGAGAATGCGCAGAAATCAAACTCACGATATCGTTTTCAACGGACGATACTACACCGTTCATAGGATGCCTATCAGGCTTGGCACTGGCAGTTACGGCGTTGCTGGAATCATGTACGATGTTACGGAAAAAGTTCTCGAACAAGTGCTTTACCGCATGCAATCTTTTGTAGAAGAAAAGATAATAGAGGCTCTTACTGAATCAAGTGGAGATATAGATAACTTTGTCATCTCTTTTTGTAAAAAATTTCACGAAACGTATCCTCATATTGCTGTGGCGCTGCTCAAAGATAACAAATATGTAATAGGTGAAGATAATCCAAAGGTACTGGAAAAAGCCATGAACGCCAAAGAAGTTAAGACGTTTGTCGTTGAAAAGAAAACTTATCAAGTAATCCCTATCGAAAATCTTAAGTTCGTCGTTCACATACCGGAGCAATACCTTGCCGTAGCAAAAGCGTTGGCCAACTATCTTAAGTCTCACGTCTTAGCTGCACTGAAAATATTGGAATCTCAGCGCACGTACGCTGAATTCGCTGCGAGGTTAGACGCGATCTTGAAATTGATTAACTTACTTGAGGAATGTTCAACACTTGAGGAGTACCTCAAAAAGATGCTCTACGAACTTGTAAGAATAATTCCAGAAACGCAGAAGGCTTCTGTGTGGCTTTTGGATGGCGATGAATATAAGCTTGTTGCAGCGTACAACTACCCGGAACTGACCGGTTTCAAAATGAAAGCCGAAGAAGACAATTATGGACCTGTGATCGGTGAGAATCGGGTAGTTGAGCTTGAGAACGCATATTTGATCAACAGACAGAATAAGTACCGGGAGCTTTGGGAGAAAGTGGGAGTGACCGAACCAAACTTTATCCCTCTTGTTGGAAGCGTAAGACTTGGTGAGAAACGACTGGTTATCGTTTCTTTGGATAATTTTGAAGGTAAGCACTTCTCAGAAACGAGCAAAAAATTGCTCAAAGTTCTCGTGGATCTCCTCTCGGCATTTCTCAATAAACGGGGATTGTGAAGGCGGGACAGAAGTGGGTTTTAGGTTGGAGAAATTGCTTTCCTTGAAGATCAAAGAGGAAGAAGTGATAAAGCACGCGTTAGTATCAATAAGACTGAAAATCAGCGAACTGGAAGACGAGATCGAAAGGTCTGAAGCGTATCGAAATGAAATTGAACAAGAGTTGCGCATTGGTTCAGTACCCGGTGCGCAACTCAGTTTTTTACTGTACATCAAAAAGCTACAGGAGCGCTATATCGAGTTTCTCAAGAACAAATTATCAGGGCTTCGCAGCCAAGAAGAGAAGATTCTCGCGCAGTACTTAGAAAAACGCGCTGAACGGAAGAGCTTAGAAAAGTTGAAAGAACGCTATGTGCAAAGGGAGCTACTCCAAATGGATCGCAAAGAGAGAATTCTTATAGATGAGATAGCACTTCAGAGATTCGTAAGAAGAGGAGAAAGGATGGGATAAGAAAGATATGTTTGCAATCTACAAAATCTTAGGTAAGTTCATTACTTACCCGGGACTCCTCATAACATTCCTGTGGATATTGGCGTTGTACGCTCTGATAAGAAAGAGGGAGAGGAAATTTGCCGTCTTTACTTTCATCTTAGGAGCTATAATCTACGTCTCATCGATCAATTTTACCTCCTACGTTCTTTCAAAGCTATTGGCAGTTGGGGATTCGGAGGACAAGGGTGAGTACATAGTCGTTCTTGGCGGTGGAGTAGACGTTTTTGGCGATCGTGTAGAACTGGGAAAACATACGACGCGAAGGGCCATGAAAGCTTTCGAACTTTACAAGAATTTGCCCAGAAAGGTCGTCGTAACTGGCGGTGCCGTAACAAAAGGGATACCCGAAGCAAATGTCATGGCGCAGGTGTTGGTCGATCTTGGCGTGGATCCATCGCATATAATCGTTGAAACTAGGGCGAGGAATACAGCGGAAAACGCGAGGTATACTTTTGAACTTATCGGGAATAGACCAATCACTCTCGTGACCAGTGTCATCCATATGCGTCGTGCATTGAAAGTCTTTAAAACAAGGTTCGATGAGGTTTACCACGTTAGTGCGGATCTTCCTATTGATTTCAGAAACGCTTACTTAGACTACATTCCAACAGGCGAAGGAAGTTATACATTCAGTATGTTAACTCATGAGCTGATTGGATTATTAAAGGAAGAAATCTTTATGAGGTCGAAAACAAAGGTTGTTCAGTGAAAACTCGTAAGGTGGTGAAAAAATGTTCCCGCTGTATGATACTATACCACACATCAGAAAGCCGTATATAAATTACATGATAATAACCATGAACGTCTTAGTGTTTGCATACGAAATTTACCTATCCTTGGTATATTCCCAGGGCGAATTGATAAGGTTTTTCAACACTTTCGGATTTGTTCCCGCCAAGCTCTTTGATCCGTTTTACAGTATCGATTTACGATTTGAATTCATACCGGTTTTCTCCACATCCACAGTAACCGAAGTTGTCGTCAGTTCTGTTACACACATGTTCATTCATGGTGGCTGGTTTCATATTATCGGTAACATGTGGTTTTTGAAGATATTCGGTGACAACGTCGAAGATGCGATGGGACACTTTAAATTTTTTATTTTTTACATTACCGGTGGGCTTTTCGCTCTTGCATTCCACATACTTTTTAATCCATTCTCCGACGTTCCGCTTGTGGGAGCCTCTGGAGCCATATCGGCCGTGATGGGAGCGTATGCGGTTCTTTTCTGGTACTCAAGGATAGTATCCCTCGTCTTCCTAATCTTCCCGATAATCGTCGAGATTCCCGCGATAGTATATCTTTTTTATTGGTTCCTGATACAGGTTGTCAACGGTTTTTTCTCAACTTTCGTTGAATCACCGGTAGCTTACTGGGCACATGCTGGAGGTTTCATCTACGGGCTTATCGTTGGTGCAAGAGTGAGGAAAAAACGATACTGGTTCTAAGGGGGATGCTCCATGAAAAAACGCATAGCCATAATAAGTACAGGCGGTACAATTGCAATGGTCAAAAAGGGTAGAACGGTTGTACCGTACGATAAGGGCAACGCACTTGTTACTGATATCCCAGAAATACACGAGATTGCCGATGTTACGTTGTACGAGTTTTCAAATGTTCCAAGTCCTTATATGACACCAAATCTTATGTGGCAGCTTGCAAAAATCGTTGACAAAGTCTTGGAAGAAGACGGGTACGATGGGGTTGTAATAACGCATGGAACCGATACCTTAGAAGAAACCGCGTACTTCTTAGATTTGGTGCTCAAAACAGAAAAGCCCGTGGTTTTAACAGCTTCGATGAGGAATATTAGCGAACTTAGTACTGATGGACCTCGGAATGTATTGTCCTCAGTGATGGTTGCTTGCGCGGATGAATCCCATGGTATGGGTGTGCTAGTGTGTTTGAACGACGAGATACACGCGGCCAGAGAAGTCACAAAGACCTATACCAGTAACGTAGCAACGTTTGACTCACCCGGCTACGGTCCTCTTGGGATAGTTGATGAAAATAACGTCATATACTTTAGAAAGTCTCTGACTCGTGAAAAAATTCTAACAGACAAAATTGAGGAAAGAGTAGCGATAGTCAAAACCTTCACAGGAGATGACGGTTCAATCCTGAGGGCTGTTCATAGTATGGGTTACCGGGGTATTGTTGTTGAGGGTTTTGGTAGGGGAAACGTGCCACCGCAACTGGCGAGCACGATAGAGGAAGTTGTAAAATCGGGAGTCCCGATAGTAATAACGTCACGTTGTTTCAAAGGCAGGGTTTATCCCATCTATGGTTACGAAGGTGGTGGGGCGGACTTACGAAGGCGAGGTGCTATTCTCAGTGAGCATCCACTTGCCCAAAAAGCACGGATAAAATTGATGGTTGTGCTGGGCATTACTCGGAATATAGAGGAGATTAGGAAGTACTTTGAGAAGCACATAGGAGGTAGCGTAAGTGAGGTTGAGCGTTAGGCAACAAGCTCTTGCATGGGTGCTAGTGTACGCCACAATAATATTCATTGCGTTTGCGATCTACAAAACTTTGTTGTACGTTTTTGTGTTTTCATTGGTTTCCATTTTGGTTGTCAACTTTATTCTAAAGAACTTGATGAAAATCAGGTTTCCCTATTGGTTGGCGGTCACCATGTCACTCACATTGTACTTTTCTGTTTTGACTTACGCATTCGTGAACATCATCCCGGTGGTGACCAAACAGGTTGGCTCTTTTTATGAATTCATGCAACGAATTCTTGATTCAAAATATTGGGAAAATTACTTGAGTGATAATCCTGAATTTTCTGAAACAGTTGGAAAAATTGTTGAGTGGGCGAAACCAAAGTTAACAGAGCTCTTTAGCTACATTGCCGTGAACTTTGCAAAACAGTTACCACAAGCACTTGTGGTCATATTTTATAGTGTCCTGTTCACAGTTTACATTTCAATCTACACGCGCTGGACTACCAACTCCATACTGGGGTTGTTTCCCATGAAAGTCCGCCCGTTGATAGAGGACTTTTTACGTAAGCTAGGCTCAGCATTATCGAGCTACGTTGATGTTCTGCTCTTGGGTGCCATCATAGTTTCGGTGTCTTTTTACGTTCTCTTTAGCGTTTACCTCCCCGAGTACACTGTCCTTCTTTCTTTTTGGGGATTCGTTACCAATCTGATTCCGATCGTAGGTGTGGTAATCGAGTGGATTCCGATATTAATTGTCTCGCTAGGACTTGGACTAAGAGGATTTATAATCGTGAACGTTGTAGTTATGCTGATACACTTGGGAGCATTCTTGTTCTTCATCTTCGTCATGAAAAGACGTGCGGACATTAATCCTGTTTTGATGCTCATCTTCATATTCCTTGTAGGTCTGGGCTACGGTATGGTGGGTACGTTTTTCGCGGTTCCTGTAGCGATATTCTTCGTCACGCTATGGAACGAATTTGTGAAAGGTGAACTTGAAAATCTGAGCTAGCAAAATACGGAGGGGATTGCATTGAAGTGGGATCTTAGTAACATATACACTTCTTTTGAGAGCGCAGAATTTCAAAAAGATTTGTCGGAGCTTGAGTTGGGACTTGCAGAATTTATGGAGTGGGTAGAAGAGAATTTTTCAAACGACGAAAGCACCGAGAGTAAAATCGCCTACTTTTTGGAAAGACTCAACGTACTTTCGCTCTTAGCCAGTAAACTTCAAGCTTACGCGAGCCTGACTCTTAGCGCTGATACGAATAATGCTCTAGCGGCGCAGTATCTCGATATCATTCGCAAGAAAATGGTTAACCTATCTTTACTTCGTGTCAAACTCAGAAGATACCTGAGTGCAGTTGATCTTGACTGGGAGCTTTCGACAATTCAAAACGTTCGCGAGCACGCATTTTTTCTGAAAGAACAAAAGTTGCTATCAAAGTACCTACTTTCGGATGCGGAAGAGAAGGTACTGAGCTTAATGAGACTCACCGGTTCGAACGCTTGGAACAACCTTTACCACAAAATAACGTCAAATTTGTTGTGTGAAATTGAAGTTGATGGTGAAATTATGAAACTTCCACTCATGAGGGTTAGAAATATGGCTCACGAACCTTCAAGGCAACTTAGAGAAAAGGCTTACTTTGCCGAACTTTCAGCGTGCGAAGGGATAGCAGATACTGTTGCTCAGTGTTTGAACAGCATCAAAGGCGAGTTTTTAACCGAAGTAAGTCTAAGGGGGTACGAAAATCCACTTCAGCCCATGCTCATGGAGAATCGTATTACATCCGAGACTTTCAACGCAATGATGGAAGCGGTGAAGGAGAGCATCCCGAAATTGCGCAATTACCTCAAACTAAAAGCTAGCATATTGGGGTACGAGGATGGACTACCCTGGTACGAGCTACTTGCACCGGTAGGTTCATTTGAAAAGAGATGGACCTTTGACGAAGCTCGCAAATACATTGTAGAGCGACTAGCTGAATTTTCCGCGGAATTAGGTGTGTTTGTTGATGGAGCTTTCGAAAAGAGATGGATTGACGCTGAGACGCGCCCTGGAAAACGTGGTGGAGCATTCTGCACATCAATAAAGGCTTTGAATGAATCTCGAATTTTGATGAGTTTTGATGGTACGCTCGAAAATGTACTGACCCTAGCACACGAACTTGGGCATGCGTTTCATAACTATTGTTTGCGAAACGAGACCTTTTTGAACAGTACGACTCCGGCAACCCTGGCTGAAACAGCATCAATTTTCAACGAGATGCTTTTGATAGATCGAATAAAGGAAGAGGTAGTAGAACCACGTCAAAAGATTTCAGTGCTCGAAAAAGAACTTTCGGATGCGGTCCAAGTTATTGTTGACATTTACAGCCGATACTTGTTCGAAAGTGAAGTCTTTGAACGCAGGAGACGTGGACCCATTGGAACTGCAGACCTCAGAGAAATAATGATAAGAGCCCAAAAAGAAGCTTACGGCGATGGTTTGAACGAAAAGTTTTTACATCCCTACGCGTGGGTTGTGAAGTCTCATTATTACTACCCGACCTTCCATTTCTACAACTTTCCGTACACCTTTGGTTTACTCTTTGCGTTGGGTGTTTACGCGCAAAAGGATGAACCCGGATTTTTTGAGAAATACAAGCGACTGCTTGCTTCAACTGGAAAAGGAACCGCCGAAGAAGTCGCAAAAAACCTTGGAATGGATATTACGAAGAAGGAGTTCTGGAAATCTTCACTGCGCGTAATTGAAGAAAAAATAAATGAATTCGAAGTTTTGTCAAGGTCAGTATAATCAATGCAAGATCTCGACCTAAGTTATTTAAAAATAAAAGGGGGGCATGCAAATTTGGAAGTCTATAAACTCCGAGAGGACTTCTTCGGCTGTACAGAAAGTGGAACCCCCGTGAGCGAGTACACTTTAGAAAACAGTAATGGTTTTGTTGTTAAAATACTGAACTACGGTGGTGTAATCCGCGAACTCTGGGTTCCATCGGAACTTGGGAAGCCGGTTGATGTTGTACTCGGTTACGACACACTAATTGAGTACGAACGAAACCCCGGCTATTTGGGAGCAATCATTGGGAGATACGCAAACAGGATAGCCAGTGGTAGATTTGTTCTGGATGGCGTTGTTTATCAACTTGCGCTCAACGAGAAAAATCGTCCCAATGCATTACACGGCGGAGTTCAGGGTTTCGACAAAAGAGTTTGGAGCGCCAGTGGAAAAGTAGGGACTGACGGTTCAAAGCTTATTTTAACGTACACCAGTCCGGATGGGGAGGAGGGTTACCCAGGAAATTTGAAAGTTACCGTTATTTACACATTACTGAGCAATGCGTTGAAAATAGAATACTTCGCGGTTACCGACAAGCCTACGGTCATCAACCTTACAAATCATACCTACTTCAACCTTTCAGGTGGCGGGAAAATAAACGATCATGTGATCCAGATCAACGCCTCGAGATACACGCCGGTTGACGAAAACCTAATTCCGATTGGTACCATCGAACCAGTTGCGGGGACTCCTTACGATTTAAGACAACCGTCGGACCTTGGCAAGGCACTGGAAAGACTCTCCACGACCCCAGTCGGCGGATTCGATATTAACTACGTTCTTGATAATGAATATGCGGCTTTTGTTTATTCTAAATCAACGGGTATAGCGATGAAAGTATTTACTTCCCAGCCTGGTCTACAGTTTTACACAGCCAACCGTCTACCTGAAATGCTCGGAAAACGCGGAGTGCTATACGGAGCACATTCTGGTTTTTGCTTGGAAACACAGCATTTCCCTGATTCTCCGAACCATCCTAATTTTCCAAGTACAGTACTTAGGCCGGGCAAACAGTATCACGAATGGACGATTTTTGAGTTTTCGTTTTTAAGGGGTTAGTC
>JAUQPP010000076.1 GCA_030550315.1 Thermotogota bacterium
CAATGTTACAAATTCTCTCCCGGGCTCAAGAAACGCACTTCCTTCACCGAATTGTCGTTGTTCAATATTAAAATCTTGGCTCCCTTGTATTCAGTTGGGTCGTACAATCCGAACGCCATGATGATTATCCTGTCCCCCTTTTCTACCAACCTTGCGGCAGCTCCGTTAAGCGAGATTTTCCTGCTTCCCCTTGGTTCAGGAATAACGTAGGTGGCCAATCTATTTCCGTTGTTTACATCGGAAATAAGAACAAGTTCGTTCACCTTTATGCCGCTTAACTCTAAAAGTTCTTCGTCAATACCTATGCTTCCTTCATATTCTATCTCCTTCTCCGTGACCGTCGCCATGTGTATCTTCGCTTTGAGCATTATCTCAAGCATCTTTCATCCTCCTCGCAAATTCGCCCATCGCTCATTTTTCTAAGTCAACTTCTTGAAGCTCGGATGGTTTCTTGAGCTCGAACACAAATCTGTTGCCATCCTCCGTACTCTCATGGTATATCTTTCCACCATGCTCGTCTTCAACGATTTTTTTGCAGATTGCAAGTCCTAAACCAGTGCCATGAACTTTCGTCGTGAAGAACGGAACAAACAATTTTTCAGCGATGTCCTTCGGTATAGGAGTACCTTCATTCCAAACGGATACAACTATATTGTCAAGCCCTTCTCTTGTTTCAACTAATATTTTACCACCCGCGGGGGTAGCTTCAATAGCATTCTGCAATAGGTTGATCGCGACTTGCTTCAAACGTGCCGATTCTCCATACACGTTCATCTCTTCTTTATCGGTTTCGAACATGAATAAAATACTCTTCTCCTTTATCTTCTCTTCCAACAACAGGTAAACATCCTTGATCAATTTATTTATATCAAAGAGCCTAAATTCCAAGCTTCGCGGCTCTCTGCTAAAATCAAGTATTTCATTGACAATATTCTCGAGCCTCAGTATTTCCTCAGAGATTATCTTGATGTACCTCTTACGAGCTTCCTCATCTCCTTGATTTTTTTCAAGACGTTTGATGAAACCACCGAGCACGGAAACGGGATTCCGTAACTCGTGTGCTACCCTTGCCGCCATTTCACCTAACACAGCCAGTTTCTCCTGCTTTTTCCGCTCTTTTTCTAAGTTTACCCTTTCCGTAACATCATCCAACGTGATGATAACTCCCCTGAGCATTATCTTTTCACTATCCCAAAACGGTGTGATTTTGATGTCGAAATACCGTTCCTTGGCTCCGACAGTTATGAGGTAATTGCTAAGAGTGATTTCTTCCTTGATTCTCATGCATTGAAAACAGAGTTCCTTAAGGTCCTCGGACTCTAAGCTTAGCGTATCCAGCTCCGAACCGAGTACCTGCTCTTTCGTCCTTCCAAAGTACAGTTCCGCCTTCTTGTTCCACTCCGTGATGCGTCCCTCTCTATCAAGTACAACGATAGCTGATGACATGTTTTGCAAAACCGATTCGGAGAATTCGCGCAGGAACTCGATGGTGCTCTTTTGCCGTTCCAAAGAGAGCGTCTTGTTTCGTAGTTCCTCGTAATTTATTGCGGTTTCTATTGCAAGCCCCGCACTGTCGGATATAAGCTTTAGTATCTCCACGTCGGACTCCTTTATCGAGCGTTTGGTGTAAAAGTTATCGACAATTACCACACCAAACGTGCTGTCACGTCCAACCAAGGGTATTACTGCAAAATCCTTAGTTCCCAAAAGCGAGGCAAGATCTGCAGCGCCAAGTCCCATTGCCTCAAGTACCTTTTCGTTTGCTATGAAAATCTTTTTGCGAAGTATACACCGTTCAAGAATTGGATGAGCTTTATATGGAAATATCTTGTTCTCGATCGTTTCCGTCAGTCTGTTCCTTATCTCAAGCGTCATCGCTTCCTCTCTAAGGTATTGCACCACATCCGCGTAACGCATGGCCCTCATGTTTGCCTTTCTCCACTCTTCTTCGACGTTCTCACCTTCAGGACCCAGCCACATACGACCTACCAAAACGTCCCTCTTCTCATCGTACACAAGCAAAAGCGCACGGTTATAACCAAGCAATCGACCGGATGTGAGGCCAAGAAGTAAAGTTTTGTAAACGTTCTTTACACTGTACATCGTTCGCATCGCCTGGCTTATATAATGGACCGCGTTCATTTTCCTTATTTGTTCCCTTTGCGTTTCGATTAACTCTTCGTAACTTTCCTGGAGTTGTTTTAGCTTTTCGACCTCGTGCTTTAGCTTAATATCGAATTCTATTCGCCCCTTCGCAAGAACGTACCGCCTTGTTGCATCTCTCGCTATTTCGAAATCAAGTGAATCAAATGATTTTACCTGCACGTAATGTTTCTTTGCTCGTTTGTTCACGAAGATAAACCAACCATCTTCTGCTTTAGTGAATATGGCTGATTTCACGTTCGTTCCAAGTAAACTTTCCAAACCCGTCGGTTTGTAAACCATCTTGTCACTACCCTTGAGATATTTCAAGGGGTTGGAATCTAAAATTTCAGTTGGAACGAATCTCGTGTGTAACGTTATTTCCCTCTCTAAGACAAGGTTTTTGACCTCAAAACCACCGGCAACCTCGCGCACAAAGTACGTATACTCTGCCTCAAGGATCTCACCAACTGCGAACATGAACTCCTTCAAAAGTTCATCCACGGTGCGCGATTCCTCAAAAATTCGCGTTAAAATCCAGAGCGACCTGTATTTCTCAAGGTACATCTTCGAGTGTTCGTACCTTGGAATCACCCAGAGGAAGTACTCAAGATCCTCGACCAACCGCGCTAAATCTTCCGGAGCGCAACTGTATTTGTCAAAAAGCAAAAGACCAGTAATTTCTTGGAGGTTATTGTTTTCCCTCTTTAGAACTATTCCATAAACCTTTTCAGTTCCCGTTGAAGTTTCAAGCTCAATCTGAACGGCACCTTCACGATCCGTGGGCAAGAGCATAACTGGAACCTTTGAAAAGACGGGCAACAAGTTTCCAGCAATAACCCTGTAAACTCCTTTCGATTTTTCAAGCAAACAAAGTGAAACCCTTTCGGCTCCCAACACACCACACAGCTCGTGGGCTATCTCTCTAGAAAATTCCTCTTTATACTCACTTTCGAAAATGTTCAGCAACGCATTACAAAATCTTCTCGCACCCAAGCTACTCACCTCGCTCCAGATGGAGGCACTTCAATTCCCTTATTTTAGTGGAGCTGATAATTTTCTTTATTCGCTCAACAGCTGGCCCCTCCCTCTCGATTCCCTTATCAAGTTCCATAAGAATAGAGTCTATCTCCCTATATGTCAATCCAAAAACTTCTTCATCGATAATACCTGGCACAAGGTCTGGAGTTGGTGCTTTTTGTATTATTTCCCGCGGGACTCCCAAAAACTCAGCTAACTCGTAAACTTCCGTCTTGTATAGATGGAGTATGGGCTCAACGTCGACCGAATCGTCTCCCCATTTTACGTAAAGTCCAAGGAGTTGTTCTGTCCTGTTGGTCGTACCAACAACGCAATACTTTCTTTTTTCCGCTTCCAGGTACATTTTGCACATTCTCACCCTGTGCTTCACACGATAGTACGCAAGGCCCTTTAAAAATAACTCGTCACCTTCGTTGAGCAGATCCATCATGTACGGATCTTCGTACCGATTCCACATATTTCTCGCGTATATTTGCTTTACCTTTTCTGGAATCAGAAACGCCGGTGGAAAGAGCTTGTACGCACCCATAGCCCTCAACACTCCACTTATACTGTGTACTTGTGGGACAACGCCGAAGTGTTCACATACCTTACGCGCATCATAAAGACTACGCTTCGAACTGTCACGTTCCGGTAGAATCAAAGCCAGTATGCGGTCCCTGTTCAACGCCCTGACCAACAAACCTAAAACCACTGCGGAATCTATTCCGCCACTAACACCTAGCACCGCACCTCGAAAGCCGTAGTCATTCACACACTTGCGGATAAAATGTACTATTCTCGACACTTCACGCTCGATTAATATCAAGAAACTCACCTCAAACTTAACTTTTACTCAACATAAATTTTACACCAAAAAACCGAAAAGACAAAGCATTCTTCCAGAATAAACGACTTGTAAGAAAATAGCCGGTGCCAAGCACCGGCTGTTAATAACACGCGTTCGCATTCTACAAGTCACGCATCGAAGTACAAATCGTATTCCTTCGGATGAGGTATGGAACTCACAAGTCGCTCTTCCTTCAGCTTTACCTTTACCCAGTGTTCAATAAGTTCCTTTGGGAATGTGGTCAGGAAACCATGGTTTTCCAGCAGCGCCAGGCAACTTTCTTCAAGACTCTTTGGAAGTGGTTTGAGTTCTTTTTCGTACATATCCCCCTCAAAAGGCCCAAAACCTTCGGCAACAGGATCTATCTTTCTCCTAATTCCGTCAACTCCGGCAAGTATCATCGCTGCAAAGCCAAGGTATGGATTGCACGTCGCGTCTATTGTTCTGAATTCTACTCTGCGCTTCTCGGGATCTTTTACGTACGCCGGAATCCTAATGGCCGATGTTCTATTTGCCAATGCAAAGACAGCATTGGTCGGCGCTTCGAACCCAGGTACAAGTCGCCTGTAGGAATTTGTCGACGGATTGGTGAAGGCCATCAAAGCTGGCGCATTTTTCAGAATTCCACCGATGTAGTACAACGCCTCCTGTGAGAGGTTGTAGAGTTTGTCACCGTTGAAAATGTTGCGCTGATTTTTTTTCAAGAACTGATGAATGTGCATACCATTACCAGCTTCATCAAACATGGGCTTTGGCATGAAAGTTACGATGTAGCCAAACTCTTTTGCTACCATTCTCGCGACGTGTTTGACAATCATTGTGTAGTCAGCCGCTTTTAACGCATCGATAAGAGGGAGTTCGATTTCAACTTGGCAACTGCCAACTTCGTGGTGGTGGTATTTAACAGGTACACCGTATTCAAGTAGCTTTTTGACTATCGCGTTTCTGATTTCCATTAAGGTATCAAACGGTGGAATCCTGTGGTAACCTTTCTTACGCCCCACAAAATATTCCCCGGTCTCTTCCGCGTTCCAAAAACCTTCTAAACTATCGATTTCGAACATCACCTTGTTACTTGTAACCTGGTAACGCACTTCTTCGAAAACGTGAAATTCGTACTCGGGACCTAAGTACACTTCATCGGCTACATCTTTGATGCTCTCGAGTGTCTTCTTGAGTATCGTTCTTGGATCATGTGGACAAGGTTTCATGTTTTCTGTTTCGTAGACATCGCAAATCATTGAAAGCACTTTATCTTCACCGTACGTCTCCACAAACGCAGTGTCCGGATCAGGAATGATAACCATATCGCTGTTGAATACTTCAGCGTAACCCAAATTTGAAGCATCTACGCCAACACCTTCGTGGAAAATTTTCTCCGAGAAGTTCGTCCTGGCCAACGTAACATGGCGCCATCTCCCCCACAAATCAACAACTTTCAAGTCGATGAAGTTTATATCCTCTTTTTCAACAAACTTCACCACTTGACTCGCATCCATAACATCTACCTCCTGACCATCCATGTTTGCTCAAAATTCCAGTAGTCTCGAGACTTTCCGTGAAAAATTCTAACCTTTTGACAAACTATTCACAAATAGGAAAAGGGACCTTACCATCTCTTCTAGCGGATTTAAAGAAGGAATTTTCTCTCTTGCAATAAAGTTCTCAAATACGCTCCTTTGTGCTCGCAACCAAGCTCGACTTTTTTGTACAAATGGTATAATCATAATAGCGTGGAAAAATGAAACCATCGAAAGTGATCGGGAGGGAACGTGCATGAAAGCTATAGTGCTGTGCGCTGGCAAAGGTACAAGACTCAGACCACTGACTTATACCACAGCTAAACATCTCATTCCAGTTGCAAACAAACCGGTTATCCTTTACACCATCGAGAAGATTAAAAGTGCTGGGATAACTGAGATCGGAATTATAGTTAGTCCAGAAAACAAGGAAGATTTCGAAAAAACACTCGGGGATGGTCACGAATTTGGAGTTCATCTCGCTTACATCCTACAACCAGAGCCGAAAGGTCTTGCACATGCTGTGAGCATGGCAAAGGAGTTTTTGGGTGAAGAAGAATTTCTCATGTATCTTGGGGATAACCTGATTTTGGACGATATTCGCCCATTTGTGAAAGAGTTCGAAGAGAAAAAGGAATTGAGCGCACTTATCATGCTATCACCGGTCAACGAGCCTTCAAGATTCGGAATCGCTGTGATGGAAAATAACCGCATCGTAAAGACGATAGAGAAACCTAAAGAACCACCTTCAAACCTTGCGATAATTGGTCTTTACTTGTTCAGAAAAGACATCTTCGAAGGTATTGCGAACATCAAGCCTTCCTGGAGAGGTGAGTACGAAATAACTGACGCAATAGATTGGCTTATCCAACATCGTGGAACGGTGGAAGGGCACATTATCTACGGTTGGTGGAAGGATACCGGAAAACCAGAAGACTTAATCGAGGCTAACCACAAGATACTTGATGAGGTAATTGAGGAGTTCAAGATAGAAGGTGTTATAGAAGCTACTTCGTCGGTCCACGGCAGAGTGAGTATAGGGGAAGGAACGGAGGTTGTCAACAGTGTCATCAGAGGACCGGTTATCATCGGAAAGAACTGCACGATTTCGAACGCATACATTGGACCGTATACCTCTATAGGTAACGGCGTTTTGATTGAAAATTGCGAAATTGAAAACTCCATAGTCATGGACGAAGTCAGGATCTCCAACTTTTCAGCCAGAATCGATTCATCCCTGATAGGCAAGAAAGTGGAAATCACGGAAATGGATGGTAAACCCAAAGGTGTGCAAATCATCGCCGGTGACTTGAGTAAAGTAATCGTTGCAAAGTAATTATTGCGAGAGAGTGGTGAAAATGCCAGCACGCCGCATAAAATTAATCGTCACCGACCTTGATGGAACCCTACTGAACGACGATAAGCACATTCCCGAGGAAAACATAAAGGCTCTTCGGGAAGCTATTGAAAGTGGTGTTCATGTCAGTGTCGCCACTGGACGTAACTTACATTCCGCCAAACCTTACGTGGAAGAATTGGGTTTGGATGTTCCCGTCATATTCCAAAATGGAGCATTCATCTATCAACCATTACAAGGGAAAATCATGCATCAGGTTCCACTCAAAAGCCAAATAGCGAAGAAATTCGTAGAATACTCAAGAAAAGAGGGACTGTTTTACATTCTGTACTCCTCCTTCCTCGATGAGTGTGATATGTACATCGATATGGATTATCAGGGAGCGTTTGAGAAATACCTGGAACAAAACGCATGGAGGTTGAACCGCGTAAAGGACGTGGTAGAATACTTAAAAACAAGCGACGAGGTCGCCGAGATAGCAATCGTAGGTGAAGAGG
>JAUQPP010000077.1 GCA_030550315.1 Thermotogota bacterium
TCAAAGAGTCTCTTATCAACCCTGAACGTTTTGCGCTGGGCCAGGAGATAGAGTGGGGTACCAGGGAAAATCATTATTTGCCTTAGGTTAATACGACGTATCAAGAGTCCCTCGTCTAGGTATTCCAAAAGCTTTTTATAGTTAACTTCGTAAGTCCTCTTCGTTTCGCCGAAAAGTCCGAATATTAAATTGATTCCAGGAAGGAGTTTTGGGACACCATCTGAATCACGCACCCCTCCTATTTCATTGACAAGCTTGACCGCGTAATCAACATCGTTGACACTTCCGTCAATATTGTTTTTCTTTCTAACCATCTCGTCGAAACTTTCCACACCAAAGGATAAAGTATCTCCAGATGTATTGTACTTAGCGATTGTCTCAACTATACGTGCCGATAATTCCGGGTACCTTGCAATGTAGGCAGGATTGGCATTATCAGTGTGAAGCACTTTTAAATCTGGACATTTATCGCGTATCCCGGTGTAGAGTTCTTCAAAGGCTATTGTGTTTGGCAAACCCTTATTCCAGTCACTTCCAAATGCAATAATGTTCGCACTCCTTCCGAGCCTAAACGCACGCACTCCCACTTTGTAAAGTGCTTCTATTTCGTCAATGATGTCGCGCACAGATCTTGAGAAAAAGCGCGGATGTAATATCGGTTCGGTACAAAACGTACAAAAAGTTTTTCGTTCGCATCCCAATGAGACCTCTATTTCACAAATAACGTCCGGAAATCGCGGATGTTGTTTCACGATTTCCGCGCCGGCGATTGAGAGCATCCGAAGCGAAGAAAGGTAGTCATTTTCATCAAACCACAACGGGATATTCTCGACGTGTTCCTCAAATTCTAAATCCTCGGTAAAAGACTTTGCGATACTTCCGCCTTTGCCAGAATATGCGCGGCCTATCGCTCCAACAATTATTCGGTAAGGCGAGCGGTTTAACTGAAAGATTTTGCGAACTTCCGAGGGGGTTATAGGTGTTCCACCAGCGTAGTGTCCCGGTACCGTAACCCCACCAACCACGACGAGTACGTCATAGTTTGAAAATGAGCTCCAGATGTCCTTACTACGTATCTGGTCTATAGTAAAGTAGTCGACCGTATAACCTCGAAGGAGAAACGCACCGGCAACATAGCGGACGTAAGTACTTACGTAAGGTGGGACACCAAGAACAGCAGGTTCATCAACATATCCATCAATTACCGCGCAACGCATCTTTTATATCCCTCGCGGTTTTGTCTGTGGCCCTTATGATTTTCAAATAGTAATTGTCGATCCTGAACTCTCCGGAACTTTTGTTTATCTCAAGTTCGACAGGTTTTCCTTCTCTGTCGTAACCGATAATCCTAAGTATGTCCAACTTTTCCTCTTGGACTGTAGCCCACAAGAAGAGATTAAAAATTCTGAACAACTCCTCTGGAACAGGACTTTTGTCGACTATCTGATATCTCGAAATAACTTCCTTGATGTCAAAGGCTTTTGAAAACCTGCTGATGTGCATTGTTGTGAGCACATCTCCAACTTTTCGCGAAATCTTGAGTATCTCGGAGTTTAAAACAACGACTTCAAGAGAAAAATTGGGTTCATTAAACTTGTACATACCATCCTTGAGCTCTATGCGCTTGGTTTTTAGGTATTCTTCGGCAAAATCTTCCAGGTCCTTTATGGGAAAAGTCCTGTAGAGGGTTTTACCGTTGCCAACGTAGTACTTGTCGCCCATTTTCAACCAAGTAAATGTGTCCTTAGCGGTAACGAAAACTATTTTTATATCACCTTGTTCATACACTTCCTCGTGCCTTACTGAAACATTATCGCGAATGCTCTCATAAACCATTCGAACATAATAACCGTCCGAGAAAACCAACGCGCCAAAGATAAGTAATAACGAAAGGTAAATCTTGGAGATATTTCCTACTTGCATTTTATCACCCTTCACAATTCTACTTACAATACTTACCAATCTTCAAACCAATGACCATCGTTCGCAACGGAGGTATATTTTAAGGTTTTGAACATAAGGTCTGATTGCTGTGTTTGCTCAGCGCGTTCTCTTTCAATAGTCTTACTCAGAGGGTAAATTAGCGTAATTCTTGTTCTCGATGGGCCAAGCCAAAGCACGATAAGAGCTACCAAAACGACTACCGACACTCTAAAGAATAACATCCGCCTTTTGCGACGACGCAACGCTTTAAGGATCTTTTCTTCCATGTTTGGACCCGGACGATAGTCGAGCCTTAATCGAAACATCTTCACAAGATTGGTATACGCTTTTTCGTCAAGTGGGTCATTCATTTTCGTACTCCTCCTTCAGTTCCCTTTTCAACTTTTCTTTAACATAATGTAGCCGGCTCTTGATCGTGCCTACCGGTTTGCCCAGAACTTCGGAAATCTCCTCGTACGTCAGATTCTCTATTTCCTTCATGTACAGTATGGCTCTGTCTTCGGGTGATAGTTTCTCAATTGCCTCCCTTAACTTTTGGTACAGCACCTCATTCATAACAGCTTTCCGAAGATCTTCTTCGGTTGAGTATTGCGATTGAGGTTCATCCTCGCTGTAAGAATCCCCCATTTCCAAAAGCGTTTCTCTGTGCTTGAATCTTTTGTAGACGTTGTTACAAACGTTGATGGTTATCTTGTAAATCCACGTGGAAAGCTTAGCATCTTCTCTAAATTTCTTTATGCCTTTGAAAATCTTCAAAATCACGTCCTGGACAATATCATCGATATCGTCAACTCCCAAATATCCCTTTGCCAGCGCCCCGATTTTCGGACCATAAGTCCTGTACAAATATCTAAACGCTTCCTCGTCACCCTTTTTTAATGCAGCGATTAAGGCGTGCTCGTTTTTCCAATTAATTTGACCACCATTTGAATAATTTCGTTCATTCTTCGAATCGATTTCTCCGCAGTCGGACCCCTCTTTTGAAATGAGCATATACCGTTCCTCCTTCCCCCCACATTAACGAACCCTCCAATATTCAACAAGGTACCTTGGTATGTCTTCAACGAAATCACGTTGGACTTCGCTTAACGGTCCATAATCTCTTCGCGAGAAGAGTGAATGTGTTATGTACAAGTAGTCTTTTGCCCTTGTTATCGCTACATAAAAGAGGCGTTCCTCTTCATCGATATTTCCCTCTTTAACTGCAAGAAAGTGTGGGAAGTCACCGGGATTTACTCCAATAACGAATACAACCTTCCACTCCAATCCCTTGGCTTGGTGAACGGTTGTTAGTGTCACCTTACCTTCCTCATCGTTCAGTTCGGTTCGTCCGACATCTTCCGAAACGGTAATATCACTCAAGAAGTCCCCAGTCGTTTCGTAGAACTCCGCCATTTCTATGAGTCTCTCAACGTCTTCCTCTCTATCTCGAAAGTCCGGATAGTGTGTTTCTAGGTATGAGGTGTAAAATCCTTCGTAAAACCTGCGTATCTGTTCGGAGGGCCTTTTTCCAATGCACGAACTGATGATTTCTTTGAAATTTTGCATGTCTGCGCTCTTGACATTTAGCTCAAGTAACTTGTCCATAGGCGATTTGCTTTCAAGAAGTTGCGTAACAATCTTTTCAGCGGTTGCATCCCCGATGTTTTCGAGCAATTTTAAAACACGCATCCAAGATAAAGCGTCATAAGGGTTCTGAAGTACTTTTAGGAATGCGATCACATCCTTTGCGTGCGCAGTTTCCGTGAATCTAAGCCCGGATAGCACCCTAAAGGGTATGTTGCGCTTTGAAAGTTCCACCTGTAATTCAAGGGAATGTGAGTGGGCTCTGTAGATAACCGCAATATCCCTGTAACTTGCACCGTCGTTGACATGTTCTACGATACGCTGAGCGACGAATTTTGCCTCGTCGAAGTGGTCATAGGTGTTTACCACCACAGGTTTTTGAACTCCAATTCTTACAGCTCTGAGTCGTTTAGGAACGGAGCTTTGTGGTATCAATGAATTGATAAGTTCCACTATTTTGTCCGTACTTCTGTAATTCGTTTGAATTTTGAAAACCTTGGCTTCTTTCATGATTTCTTTCACGTTTTCGAATCGTGCTCCGCGGAACGAGTAGATACTTTGCGCGTCATCAGCCACAACAAAGAGATTACCATGTACTTTTGAAAGGAGCTCAACTATTTTCAGCTGGACGATATTGGTATCCTGAAACTCATCGACAAGAACCCATTTAAATTTTGAGCTTATCCTTTCACAGATATCTGGATGGTTTTCCAGCAAGTACAGAGTCTTTAGTAGCAAGTCGTCGTAGTCCAGCACATTTTGCTTTTCTTTTTCCAAGGTGTAATCCTTGAAGATTTTTTCTATCAAATCCACAACGTTAATCCATCGCTTGGCCTTTCTTGTGATAACTTCGTAAGTGCTTTGGAGTGTGTTGTTTGAATATGTTAGTATTGAATACAATTCAGCTGGTGTTGGAAGTGCTTTTGACATTTGTTTAGAAGTTACGAAACGTGCTCGCACAATTTTCATAAGGTCTTTTGAATCCGATTCATCCAGGATCGTGAAATTCGGCTTTATTCCTAGCACGGTACCGTATCTGCGTAAGATGAGGTTGCAAACGTGATGAAACGTTCCAGCGGTCATTTCGCTAAGATCCTTTTTCGTAACACGATGTGCTCTTTCGATCATTTCCTTTGCTGCTGCCCTTGTAAAGGTCACCAAAACTATTTCGGAGGGTCTGAGTCCAGTCTGAAGCAAGTAAGCTATTTTATAGGTAATCACGCGGGTTTTACCACTTCCGGGACCGGCGATAACTACGGTACGACCGCTGGAATTCAACACAGCTTCTTTTTGCTCATCGTCTAATTCTTCAAGGAACCGGAAGTTTTGAGGGCCAAAGTTATTCTCAGATTCTGAGAATGAACCTCTATTAAGTTTGTACTCCACGTATTCTCTTTCGTTCATGGCATGCACCTCATCATTACAGTCGTTCCAGGAAAGGTCTTAGCAATTTGTATGGAACGTTCATACCAAGTGAAACACCAGGTCTGTTGCTTCCGTGGTAATCGCTACCAGCTGTTACGAGCAGGTTGTACTTTTTCGCGAGCCTGAGAAGGTCATCCGTTTGGGTCATGGTGTGCGTGGAGTAGAATACTTCCAGTCCGTCTATTCCGTTCCGTGCCAAATCCTTGATCATCCTCTCTAAATAATCCCAGTCGTTTTCGTTGGATGGTTTACCCCGAAGAAGTTCGTAAGGATGCGCAAGAATGGCTATTCCACCAGCGTTCTTGATTAGCTCTATAGCCTCCGCCGGTTTCAGACGACGCTTTTCAACAAAGAAAATACCACCGTCTGAAAGATACTTTTCGAACGCTTCGTCCAATGATTTTACATATCCTTTCTCGACCATCAACCTTGCAAAATGAGGTCTTCCGATTGCTTCACCTTTTGCAAGTTGTCTAAGCTCGTCCATTGTTGCGTAAAAACCGTGCGCGTTCATCTTTTCCAAAATCATCTCATTGCGTTTGTTTCTGTAATCGAGCAAGTCTTTCAAGACACGTTGAATCACTTTATCATCTTTGAAGTTGTACCCGAGAATGTGAAGACTGTCTGTTACGTAATCTGCGCTGATTTCAACACCTCTTATAACGAGGATTTTAGGATCATCGTAGTACTTTTCATCCAACTCTTCGAAAGCTGATACGGTATCGTGATCTGTAATGGCGATAACTTCTAAACCTATCATCTTGGCACGCTCAACAAGTTCATTGGGGTGACAGGTACCGTCCGAAGCGGTGGTATGAGTGTGCAGGTCGACGAGCATTATCCAACTCCTCTCCAACCGTTTCTTCTTAAAAATGTCCACTTAATTATATCATGTGTTGTGGTATAATTGAATAAAAACGCCAGTTCGTTGCAAAATAAAAGAACTCGTGGAGGTGTCGCTGTGACAAGGAGCGAAGCACTGAAATTGATCCAAACACACATTTCCACGAAAAACCTCGTCAACCATTCTTTGGCTTGCGAGGCAATTATGAGAAGATTAGCTAAACATTTTGGTGAGGATGAGGAACTGTGGGGATTGGCAGGTTTGCTGCACGATCTTGATTACGACTACACCAAGGACAAGCCGGAGGAACACGGGTACAAGACCCTCGAAATCTTGGGAGATTCGGTGAGTCCCGAGGTGAAGAACGCTATCCTTGCGCATTGCGAAAAGAAGGTACCCGAAACACTCATGGAGAAGGCACTTTACGCAGTGGATCCAACCAGCGGTTTTATCGTCGCGGGGGCCCTTATAAAACCGGAGAGAAAACTTTCGGCAATCGATGTTGAGTTCTTGATGAACCGCTTTAAGGAAAAAGGTTTTGCCAGGGGAGCGAATAGGGAACAGATAAAGTCGTGTGAAAACTTCGGGTTGAGCCTTGAAGAATTCCTATCGTTAGCTCTTCAAGCTATGCAGGAAATAGCGGGAGAAATTGGTTTATAGATGTAATCACAGCTGAGGTGTGCACATGGAAATAGTAATATGGGCATCGGCACTGATTTCGGTGATTGTTGACAATGTTTTCAGGGATTATTTCTCCCTTTCGCCTCTGTATTTTCTTCTTGAGTCTGTTTCAGAGGCTAAAATTGGGATCAAAGTAACAAGGTTGGTTCTTTTTGCTTTGCTGATTCAAAGCTACGCGTTTCGCGAAATTGATTTTCTGTGGGTATTCTTGACAACTGGGTTGGTCTTCTTCGAGTTGTACCGGGATTATTTCTACTACCCCTGGATAGCTTCGTTGTTCCAAATTGCTTTGTTTTTACCACGTTACTACGTTGGCGAACCTATAGCACTGCTATACGGTTTAGGAGTTTGCAGTGGAGTTTTTTACTACTCCTATCGAAAAATCCTTGAGAAAGGATAAATTAGAGTCTGTTCGATGATAGGATAAAAAACAACAAAAATTAGAATTTCCAGTCATGCGTAAGAAATTTTGTTCAGAAAGTTTGGATATTTTCCCTTTTCGGTCTTTGAAATTATTGATTTGGTTGGTTAATGCCAAGTTTTTCTCAAATCATTGACTTCACTGTCTTTGCAGTGCTTATTTTGTCAGTGTTCAGTTTTGCTTTTTTTAGTTTTTGTCTTTGCTTTACTGAAATGCGAATATCTCTTGGAAATGGTTGAGAAGATATTCGATTAGTGGTTTTTGTATCTTTGTGTGGTCTTTTGCATCATATTCTATTCTTAGTATTCGTTTGATATTGTGTAATACAACAAATGCTTTGATATAGTCAAATACATTCGATAGCTTTTTGAAACTTTTTTTGATTTGAGTAGCAAGTAAACTATTTCTTGATTCAACAGGTTGATTGGATTTAGAATC
>JAUQPP010000078.1 GCA_030550315.1 Thermotogota bacterium
AAGTGTGGGACTGTTGATAAGACAAACAGAGTGTATCGTGGACTGTATGTTTGCAAAGAATGTGGAGTTGTGATAAATGCTGATGTAAATGGAGCATTAAACATACTCAAAAAGGTATCTCCGAATTTCCATAAGGGAATAGGAGTAGGGGCATTGACCAGCCCAGTGCGGTTAAGGTTAGTAAGCTAACATACCGCACGAAGAATCCTCGCATTTCAATGCGGGGAGTAGGTCAATGACAACCACCTCCAAATATGGTATACTTAGGTAAAACTAACTTAAAGGAGGCGAAACCATGGGGTGCGTATTTTACTGAAAGACCTGCGGCGACTTGCTAGCGAGCTTGCGATTGTACACAGAACACTTAAGAAAGACCGTCAGATGCTGAAGCGGTTAGATTCATCTTTAGAGAAAAATTATCAATTCCTTTTTCATGCTGGCTATCAAAGTTTAAAGCTCTACAGATTCTCGCACGCATTCTACGTTTCCGGTTTCAAGTTTTTGGCCTACCTATTATATCATATCAACAGAATTTTGCACGCGGTCGACATCCATCCTGCAGCGGTCATAGAACCTGGTGTGGTTATAGATCACGGCGCAGGCGTAGTTATCGGTTCAACAGCTTATATCGGAGAAGGAACAATTATCTATCACGGCGTTACTCTGGGAGCAAGAAGATTCAGTTCCGGTAAACGTCATCCAACGATAGGTCGCAACGTCATTTTGGGTGCTGGGGCTAAAGTGCTTGGACCGATACATGTCGGAGATGGAGCTCGAGTTGGCGCAAACGCGGTGGTTTTAGAGGACGTTCCACCAAACGCTACCGTGGTTGGCATACCAGCTGAAGTGCGAAGGAATTCCAACCAACAAACCGAATCTATCAAAATTTTTACTGATATTTGCCATAGCTAAAACAACAGGGTGGTACGAGGTCCATTATGGAATTTAAAAAGTTCGCACTTGCAAAACTTAGGCAGGTACACGTTGGTCAAACACCCTTGGTGTACCTTGAAAAGTACGGAGTATACGCTAAGTTGGAAAGGTACAACCCTACTGGCAGTGTTAAGGATAGACCGGTTTATTTTATGCTTCTACGAGCAATAGACAACGGGCTTGTAGGGGAAAACTCCGTGTTAATTGAACCAACAAGTGGGAATACGGGTATCTCACTGGCCTACTTTTCCGCTTTACTGGGATTGAAAGCTATCATCGTTATGCCAAGTAACGTTTCCGTTGAAAGGCGTCGGATTATTGAAGCTTACGGTGCAGAAGTAATACTTGTTGATAGTATGTCAAAAGCTGTGGAATATGCCCGCAAGATAGCTAATGAATTGGGAGGCTTTATTCTCAACCAGTTCGAAAATCCAAATAACGTTCTTGCACACAAGCTCACAACCGGTCCAGAACTTTTAAGCCAGATGAACTTTGATTTAGATGCTTTTGTTGCTGGTGTTGGTACTTCCGGTACACTTGTGGGAGTTTCAGAAATACTTAAATCGTTTTCTGAAAGTATCAAGGTTTTCGCGGTTCAACCTCGCTCCTCGCCAGTACTCACAGGTGGAACACCACAAGCTCACAAAATCCAAGGTATTGGGCCAGATTTTACTCCACAATTGTTCAATCGTAGTTTGGTGGATGAAGTAATTTGCGTGGACGACTTGGAAGCATTCAAAATGACCCAACAACTTTGGAGAGAAGGAGTTTTTGTTGGTATCTCATCGGGTGCAAATCTCCTTGCTGCGGTTCATGTGAAAGAAAAGTACGGCTTTGAGCGCGTCGTAACTGTTTTCCCAGACGACGGTTCCAAGTATATCTCCCTCTTTTAACCAAAAAGAGCAATCTCAATTCTTCTGCGGTGGGGGCAAATCTCCCACCCTTTATATTTTTCTAGCTTCCGCGCTTGCAATTTTCTTTTGATAATTATTCAAGTAGTTTTGCGTTCTCTTGACATTTGGTAGAATATTTGAGGCCAAAAATTCAAAGAATAGGCGGAGGTGTCAACAAATGGATTATCCGACTCCATCTTGGGTTTACGAAGCTGTTATCTATCAAATCTTTCCGGATAGATTTGCTATTGGCCGTGGAAAATTGGTTTACGATAAAGAAAAACTTTACACAAAACGTGGTGGTACCATTTCTGAGTGGGGCACAACTCCAATACGAACAGGTGACTCTAGACAAAGCAAAACTTTTTACGGAGGAGACCTCTGGGGTATTGCGGAAAAGATTGACTACATCCATGAACTTGGCGCTAATTGCCTCTACTTAACACCTATTTTCACCTCTCCGTCGAATCACAAGTATGACGCTATCGATTACTTTTCAGTTGACCCTCAGCTTGGAGGAAATCGTGCACTAATCAGCCTGATAAAGGCACTGAAAAGTCACTCAATGCGTCTAATACTTGATGGTGTTTTCAACCACATGAGTAACTTAAGCCCTCTTTTCAAGAAAGCCCAACGAGGTAGTGAATTCAGGGAATTTTTCAATTTTTACGAGACACATCACCGAGCTTGGTGGGGAGTCCAATCGTTACCGGAGGTGAATCTTGAGGAAGTCAGTGTCCGAAAGTTCATCAGTTTAGTCTTAACCCATTACTTGAAACTTGGAATTGATGGATGGAGACTGGATTGCGGTCAAGACCTCGGACAGGTGAACAACGCGTTCGTGGCATCAGTTGTAAAGAACTTCTCAATTGAAAAGTACGTTATAAGCGAGTTGTGGACCTACCCTTCTGGGTGGAACATGGTTGACGGAACAATGAACTACCAGTTCAGGGAACTCGTAATTTCGTGCCTCAAAGGTGAAACTACCCGAGCAGGAAGTCTCCTTGAAAAGATGTACAGGGACACCCCTAAAATCTTTGGGTGCTGGAACATGCTGGATAGTCATGACACTGAACGTCTCGCAACCACATTTCCAGACAGAGATTTGAGAAAGTTAGCGATAGTATTGCAATTCACCTATCCGGGGGTGCCTGTGATTTTTTACGGCACTGAGGTGGGACTTGATGGTGGTTCGGATCCAGAATGCAGAGCTACGATGATTTGGGATGAGAGCAAGTGGGACAGCGAACTAAGGAATTTTTACAAACAGCTTATAAGGATACGAAAAGACGAGATAGCTTTGAAGGTAGGCGAATTTGTTCTTATAAACGAGCATCCGATAGCTTTCATGAGGAGAACCCAGAATATTCAAGATACCATCATCGTTGTTGTGAACCCCGGTAATGAGGTAAACTTAGTAGTTCCAGTACCGGACCACAGAATTCTCGATCGCTCCAAATTTGTAGATCTTTTCACAGACGAGGTTTTTAAAGTTACAAGCGGAACGATTAAAATCCCAATCCAGGCAAAGTCCTTTAGAATAATGAAGTTGAAAAACGAAACTCCAGGGATGTACAACCAGTACAAACTTGTTGTATAATTTTTGTATGTTTGACAAAAATTTTTTGTTTGTGATATAATATTTTTGCCCCGGAGGTGGTAAAATGCCGATGATGCTGCCAAGGTGTCCAATCTGCGGAAAGCCGATGGTTGTAAAAGAGTTGAGATGTGAAGAGCATGACGTTACGGTTCGCGGCACTTTTGAAGTGCCACCGTATATTTTTCTTGACGAAGAAGATACGAAATTTGTCTTGATGTTCCTAAGAGCGCGTGGGAATCTGAAGGAAATTGAACGACTTACGGGAATTGGTTACTTTGCGCTTCGTGGAAAATTGGAGCGCCTTCTGGAAAAAATGGGGCTGACACCTATAGACACCGATGAAGAAAGTTCGGAAGCGGATGCATTCAGGTTGCTCAAGGAGAAGAAAATCACCGTTGAAGAAGCCATAGCACTTCTCAAAAAGCGACGAGGGGGGGAAGAAGATGGGCGAGCTGCCAAGTGACGTAAGATCAATCTTGGAGGCACTTGCACGGCATGAAATTACTGTTGATGAAGCTGAACAGCTGATACTCACTCTCAAGGAAACTCAGCGAACAAGCTCAGGTGATGAAAGTGAAAAAGGAAGACCAAAAAAGCGTGGTAAGACTTTTGTAGGAAAGGATATTGTTGTTGAAGAAGGTGAGGAGTTAATCGGAAGTTTGGAGATTGTTAATGGAACTGCGATCATTAAAGGAAAGGTATACGGTGATGTGCAACTCGTATTTTCAGAACTGTATTTTTCCGGTGAAGTTCACGGCAACGTTGATCTTATAGGTTCCAAAGCCAAGTGGGACGGAGGTCTTATCAACGGAAATCTACTCATAGTTGGAAGTGAGTATTCAGGTAAGAAACCGGTAGTGAGGGGACGTGTCAATGAAGTGAACAACTTTTTCATTGGTGGCATCCTCGGAACGGTAAAGTTGTTCGTCAAACCAATATTATCTGGAATCAAGCTCGAGGAATGAAGCTTGCAACTAAGGCAAAGCCCAACATGGTTTGCTAACGAGCTTATCCCACAGGGGGTGGTAGAATGGAATTAAGAAAGATATTGGAAGCGGTGGAAAATGGAGAGTTATCTCCGGAAGATGGGGAAAAACTCATAAATGCTCTCTTTGAATCCAGTAAAGAGGACTTCGGTCAGTCGAAAGTTAAAGAGCTGTACAACGAGGTGTTCGTTGTCAAACCCGGAGAGATTATCAGAGAAACGGTGTCCGCTCGAAACTCAAAGCTGACGATAGAGGGCGAAATACTTGGTGACTTGGATGTTGTAAATTGTTATGTTGAGTTATCTGGTACTGTTCATGGCAATTTAAACGCAGCAACATCCAAAATCAGTTGGCGTGGTGGAAGAGTACTTGGTGATGCAAGGCTTGTGATGTGCCAAGAATCGGGAAACGGATATGTTTTCGGCAAAAAGAACGGGGTGGCGGTAGATTTACCGTTCATAAAAGGCGTTATTGAAGAAGATTATCATGATGATTCAGTCACGAAGGAAGAGATGGTACTGAATGGCGATTTCGAAACCGAAGAAATCAAAGACGTTAAGCTCATTAGGGTAGTCGGAAACGTGAGGGCCGAGAAGTTGCACTGCGAAAAACTTATTGTTAGTGGAAAATTGCATTCGCAAAGTGTTTCGTGCGAACATCTCGAAATTCAATCGAATGCAAGTTTATCAACACAAAAACTTTGGGTTGAGGAGTTAAAAAACGATGGGAAACTCGATGTGAAGAAATGTACAGCCGAAATTTTTGAAAACAACGGAGATGTAAGTTGTGAAACGTTAGTTTGCGAACGACTAGGAAACAATGGAATGTGTAGATTACAAAGTGCAACAACTGAAGAGCTCGAAAATAATGGCTCGTTGACTTGTGACGTTCTAACAACTGAACTCTTGCTCAACAGGGGAAACGCAAAAATTAGAATTTTGACAGCTGAGAGTGTGGAAAATTATGGTAAACTCATAGCGGAACTTGCAAGCTACGAAACTTACAACGGTATAGCGGTGGAACAACACAGCGAAGAATGACAACATTCAGAGATTGGGAGGTGCTGAGATGCTTTGGGGTACTGTACTACTTACAGCTGGTATATGTATCATTCTAGCAATCGTTCTCTCGGTTACGTCACCTGTATGGTTGGCACTCGGAAGTATTGCAATCGCAAGTGGCATCGTCACCATGGCCAAGGGTTTTCCAAACGGTATAGGTTTAACCGTACTCGGTGGACTGATAGTAACACATGCTCTTGGTTACTTGAAGATCGGTTTTTGGGAATTTGTGGTTGCTCTATTAGGCGCTGGATTGATAGAACTGGGATTAAAATTGATAATAACGTCTCACAGAAAGAAAAAATCCAGCTGGAACTCAAATTGGTCTTCAGAGTCTAAATAATGAATAAAATGAATAAAAACCCCGGAGCCCCGGGGGTTTTATTTTGAGCAGTGTTTGGCTTTTTAGCTTTGGCTTGTCCAGTAGTTGGGTGGCTCTTTTGTGATAATCACATCGTGCGGATGGCTTTCGCGAACCGAAGCAGCCGTTACTCTTATAAACTTTGCCTTTACTTGCAATTCTTTTATGTTTCTTGCTCCCACATAACCCATTCCTGCTCTTAGGCCTCCAATAAGCTGATAGACGACATCCTTCACATGACCCTTGTACGGTACCATCCCCTCAACGCCCTCTGGAACGAATTTTTGATTTTCGTTTTGGAAGTATCTATCGGCACTCCCAGCCTTCATCGCACCAATCGAGCCCATCCCTCGATAGACTTTGTACTTTCTACCTTGATAGAGTACCGTTTCTCCGGGGGATTCCTCAGTTCCCGCGAAGATACTTCCGATCATGACAGTCTCGGCACCTGCAGCCAATGCCTTTACTATATCTCCCGAATAACGTATACCCCCATCAGCGATTATAGGAACATCGTACTTTTTAGCAACCTTCGCGCATTCCAAAATTGCCGTGAGTTGAGGGACACCTATACCAGCAACTATTCTGGTCGTACATATCGACCCAGGTCCAATTCCCACTTTTACAGCATCAGCACCTGCCTTTATTAACTCCTCCGTCGCCTCACCAGTTGCAACGTTACCAGCAATGACTGGCAAATCCGGGTATTTACGTTTGATTGCCTTCAAAGTTTCAATAACTCTCTTAGAGTGCCCGTGAGCGGTGTCAACAACGATCACATCCACACCAGCTTTTACGAGCGCGTCAACCCTGTCCATTGTGTCTGGTCCAGTTCCAACTGCCGCACCAACAATCAAACGCCCCTTCGAATCTCTTGCTGCATTCGGGTGTTCAATAACGCTGAGTACGTCCTTGATAGTTATCAAACCAATGAGTTTGTCGTTTTCATCCACTATCGGTAGCTTTTCAATTCGGTGCTCGTGGAGAATTTCCTTGGCCCTTTCGAGAGAAATACCTGGATGTGCAACAACGAGCCGCTCACGTGGTGTCATCAATTCTTTTACTTTTCGATGTACATCCTTCTCAAACCTGATATCTCTGTTTGTTAGTAAACCAACGAGTTTTCCACTATCATCAACAACGGGAAAACCGCCGATTTTATACTCAGCCATCAGTCTCATGGCGTTGAATATCGTATCATCAGGATGGATTACGACGGGATTTTCAATCACGCCGTTTTCCGTTCTCTTTACGATCTCCA
>JAUQPP010000017.1 GCA_030550315.1 Thermotogota bacterium
CTAACTATTTTACCCTAAAGATCCAAATATCGCTTCCACCAAGGTTCTTGTTCACATCAAAGTTTTTGGAGAACGAGCTCCCAACGACTACTATCGAACCATCTTCGTCGATATGCACGTCGTATGCATAATCCGCTAACGCGCCACCGTAAGTCTTGGCCCATCTCAAGTTCCCGTCCACATCGATGTCAACGATAAGTACATCTACAGCTCCCTTCAAGCCCTCGAATTCCCTTGAGAGCGTGTAACCCACTATCGCGAATCCACCATCCGGGAATTCTGCAACAGAGTATCCGATATCTTCTTCTTTGCCACCTATCGTCCTTTGCCAAATGATTTCACCAGCGGTGTCGACTTTCACTGCCCAAATATCCCAGAAACCATTGTTCCTCTGAACATCCCCGTCAGTGCTTGTTGTGTAGCCTAGGATGAGGAGTTTTCCGTCTAAGGTCTTGATCACCCTTGTTGCTTCGTCCTGTTCGGTTCCACCGTAAGCTTTGTTGAGCATCAAAACTTTACCAAGATCTTTGCTAACCTTGAGCAACCAAATATCCGAAGAACCGTGGTTGTAAGGTACGTCACCTTCAAGAGAGTACGTTGTTCCTACGATGATAAAACCGTCCTCCACTTCGACAACATCCACCGCTTTGTCCCTATCCAAACCTCCGTATACAGCCGAAATTAGGAGTTCTCCATCGTAAGACAGCTTCGATACCCAGACATCCCAGGTACCTATGTTGCGACCCACGTCGCCGTTTACGGAGTTGCTCGTACCAACCACAAGAAGCTCTCCACACGCGGTGTAAATCACCTTGTAAGGAATATCGTGACCGGTACCACCGTACAACTTCGTCCAGAGGTGTTTACCATCTTTATTCAACTTAAAGATTACCGCATCCCAGCCACCTTTGCCTTCTTGTTCGTCAACTTTTTGAGATTGCGTGTAGCCGAGAACAATGAATCCGTCAGGAACTTCGATAATATCCATACCTTCGTCCCAACCACTTCCACCAAGGAGTTTCATCCACTCGAGTTTGAAGGATTTGTTGAGCTTAAGTACGATGATGTCCGATTCTCCCATGAAGCCAGGCAATTCAGAAGATTGCGTGCTTCCAACGACAATGTATCCACCATCAGAAGTTCTCGTTACGCGTTTGACAGTGTCTGCCATCTTCCCACCGTAGACTTCTGATTCGTCGACAGTAGGTAACTTCACTCTAAACCTGAATACATCACTTTCCACTTCACCAAACTTGTTCTTTGCGATAACTTTCCACTGGTATTCGGTACCAAAGCGCAGATGCGGTAACACATATTCGCTCTTTTCAAGGGTTTGGATATGCTCAAGTTCCGTCCGACCGAAGTAGAGGTCGAATTCTTCAGCCCTTTCGGAATGCCACTTGAGTACTACGTCAGCCGGAACTTCCGTGTCTCCATCTTTCGGATAAATGGCAACCGGTTTTCCTGGAAGCATACCAGTTGTGAAGGACCACACGGGACCTTCGGACTCACCGAACCTATTCTTGGCAACGACCTTCCAGTAGTACTTCACACCGAAGAGCAAGTCGTACATTTCAACAGCACTTTCTTTAAGGTTTTCGTAAATCAATTCGAGCTTATTAGGAACAAATCCAATGTACAGATCGTAGCTTTCGGCTTTCGAGCTTTCCCATTTCAGAACCAACTTTGTGAACTGATCGGTTGCACCATCAGGTGGTTCTGGATTGAATGGAACGGCCGGTACGTTGCCAACGGTGAACTTTACAACCGGCGAAGGTGTTTCTCCAAATCTGTTCTTGCCAACAACTTGCCAATAATAAGTCTTGCCAAGTTCGAGATTTTCAACAACAAGCTCAGAATCCACAATATCTGTCGCTATCGGTTCGAGTTCGTCTGGTGATGCACCCATGTAAACGTCGTAAGCATCTGCACACTCGAACCTCCATGCCAAAGTTGGGCTTTTCCAGACATCTTCCTCGTCATTCAATGGGCTGGTGATTTCAACAAATTCCGGCTTTGTTCCAGTCTTGAACATCTCAATATCGCTCTCACTGCTACCGAAATCGTTCTTTGCAACAACCTTCCAGAAGTAAGTCGTACCGAGTTCAAGGTCAAACGGTAGCGTAATCTCCATTTCCGTCGTTGTCGCAACAAGCTTTAGTTCGTCAAACCCTGTACCAACGTACAGTTCGAATGCATTAGCATCTTTCGCTTCCCACTTAAACGTTGGTCTGATCCAAACTTTTTCACCTTTTGGCTCCATCAACACCGGCTTACTTGGGATATCGCCGGTGGTGAACTTCCATACGGGACCTTCCACTTCACCAAAGGCATTCTTCGCTATAACTTTCCAATAATACGTCGTACCCAGCTCAAGTCTCGGTATCTCAAACGACGGCTCCAACACGGTTCCAAGGTAGCTAAGATTATCCGGAGAAGTCCCGATGTAGACATCGAATTCCGCAGCCCGCTCTGAATTCCAAAGTAGTACAGGTTCGATCCACACCCTTTCAGCACCATCGTAAGGTACCGGATCTGAAGGGGCGGTGGGGGCAAACCCGGTTCGGAAGGTTAAAATTGGGCTCTCCGTCTCTCCAAATGCGTTCCTGGCCACGACCTTCCAGTTGTATACTGTTCCGGGTTTCAGACCTTCAAGTGTGTATTCCTTCTCGAAATGGTTCTTCTGTAGCAAGTCAAGGTTACCATCTTCGCCGAAGTAAATGTCGAAGCTTTTTGCTCTCAACGAATCCCATTTCAAAGTAACCTTCGTTGGTACGTCGATAGCACCATCCTCCGGTTCCATACTCGTTATCTCACCAGGAATAAACTCGGAGTTCTGGAAGTCAAGTAACGCGTTAATGAGTATTGCACCGGTACCAACCAGGACATTAAGCGGTACATGAGTAAGTGAGATTTTGTCACGTACAACCTCGATATTATCACGGCGACCGTAAGCTACTATCCGTTCTTCCTTGTTGTCGATCTTACCAAATACCTTAACAATCACGTTGTAACGCCCAGATCTTAATTTGGTGATTAATCCGGTGGCTTCTCCCGTTTCCCTGTTGTAGTTCAGCTCAAATGGACCTTCAACGATCTGTTGATTAAAAATTTCCACAGTAGCCCTGGTAATCCAAATCCCCATCTCGAGTAAAGACCGGTCAAGTTCAGACAATCGCAACGAATATTCTTCGTACTCACCAGGTGGCAAAACCGGTTCCACCATCGGGGCATATTTTTTCAAAATATCATGTAATGCTTCAGCCAAATTCACCGTTGGATCTTCCAAAAGAGTCTTTAGCTCGTAATACAGCTTTGTTAAAGGCGTCGTCATTTGAACTTGAGCGGTAACTATACTGAACAAAAGCAGCAGAATCGTTACAACAGTAAACCGCTTCATAATACACATTCCCCCCCTCTAATAAAATCGATTAACCACAGGTGGAGATTTAGTACAGGCCAAATTTATTATAACACCAAGGATTATAAATTTTGCAACTCATTTTTAGATTTGACAAAAATTCATTCTTCAAACGTATCGTGGGTGTTTGACGATTTACTCTTGAACGTTCTATGTTAAAATTTCAAAAACAATTTACTTCAGGTAGATCTCAGAACTTCCCTTCGAAAAATCCCTGCGCTGGGCAGACATGAAAGATTTCTGTTGTAAATATTTACACTGATATCATACAAGTGCCCGTCAAGAATGGGCGAAAAATAGCCGGAAAAAGGAGGTAAGGTGTATGAAAAGGGTTTTCATCTTTTCAACCATGTTCCTGGTACTGTTTGCCTCGTTGATATGGGCTGACGTTGTTTATCCAAGAAAGGAGACTCTATACGCTGGTGGTGGGTTATGGTCGCCTCCATCGAACTGGAACCCAATAACTCCTTGGAATGCTGTAACTGGAACTGTCGGTTTGATTTATGAAACACTGTTCGGTTACAATCCACTAACAGACGAACTAATTCCTTGGCTAGCCGAGAGTGGAAGGTGGACATCAAAAAATACGTTCGAGATCAAACTGAGGCGTGGTGCAACCTGGCACGACGGTACACCGTTCACCGCAAAAGATGTCAAATTCACTTACGAGCTAGCGAAACAGATACCGGAAATTTATTATAGCCCGATTTGGACTTGGCTTGCGAGGATCGATACGCCGGATGACTACACTGTGATATTCACTTTCAGTTCACCCCGCTACCACGAGTGGACCTACAACATCTACCAAACAGCGATATTACCGCAGCACATTTGGTCGAAGAAGACCAAAGATGAGATTCTAAGCGGCGCCAACGAAAAAGCTATCGGAACCGGGCCTTACCTCTTCGAGACTTACAGTGACGACAGAATGGTTTACTTAAGAAATGAGAATTGGTGGGGAAACAAGGTCTTCGGTCAACCAAAACCGAAGAGAATCGTTTACCTAAGAGTCCTAAGCAACAATGTGGCACTCGGTATGATAATGAAGGGAGAACTTGACATTTCTAACTTCTTCTTACCGGGTGTCCCAACACTCAAAAAGACGTACTCGGACATACATACCTGGTTCGAGAAGGAACCTTATATGCTCTCTGATAACGTTGCTTACCTATTCATCAACACAACGAAGAAACCTCTGAACGATCCGAATCTTAGAAGAGCTATCGCATTCGCAATTGATCCGAGTGTTATCGCGCGAACAGTATTCGAAGGTCAGGTGCTTCCGTCAAACCCCGTTGGTTTCTTGCCAATTAAAGGTTGGATGAAATACTATCCAGAAAATGCTGCAAAGCAATTCGGATTCAAGTATGACCCAAAGACCGCCAGGGAATTGCTTGACAAGGCCGGGTACAGGGACATCAACAAGGACGGCTTTAGAGAAGCACCCGACGGTTCAAAATTCAAGATAGAGATAATCGTCCCATTTGGTTGGACCGATTGGATGGAGTCGATAAAAATCATCGCATCCCAACTTAGACAGGTTGGCATCAACGCTGAAGCAAAGTTCCCCGATTACAGCAAATACTGGGAGGACTTAACAACCGGGAAGTTTGATATGGCGATTAACAATTTCAATAGCCAGATAACAGTTTCACCGTGGACAATGTACAACTGGGTCTTCAATTCGCAAATCTCATCGGAAATGTACAATGGTAACTTCGGTAGATACAACAACCAGAGGCTCTTTGACCTTATAACACAACTCAACATGACACCGATGGATGATGTAGCTGGTTGTAAGAGGATTATCGAGCAAATTGCGGAAATTCATCTAAAGGAAATGCCCGCTATACCGCTTTGGTACAATGGTATGTGGTTCCAAGCAAGTACCCAAGTGTGGAAAAACTGGCCAAGCGAGAAGTCACCGTACGCTTATCCGGTAACGTGGGGTGGAAGGTGGCAGACCGGTGGCGTACTCATGCTCATAGGCCTCAAACAATAGGAATTATGAGGTGGAGTGGATGAAGAAATACCTCCGAACGAAAATACTGGTTTACGTTCTTACGTTCATCTTTGCCGTCACAATCGATTGGTTGATTCCCAGGCTAATGCCTGGGAATCCCATTCTTGTTTTAGTCTCGAGGTTCTCGGGTCTACCGGAATCTGCACGCGTGATGTACAGTTACCTCACTAAAGCGTTTGGTTTAGATCAACCTCTTTGGAAACAATATTTCAACTTCTGGATCGCGTTTTTGAAGGGAGACCTTGGAATCAGTATTTATCTTTATCCAAAACCTGTGCTAGACGTTCTCAAGAGCGCTCTACCGTATTCTTTGGGAATCCTTCTACCATCGATTCTTGCCAGCTGGTTTGCTGGGAACAGCATCGGCGCATTAGCCGCACGCAGGAGGAGGTTGGATTCTATCCTCTTACCAATCATGTACTTCATCAACGGTGCACCATACCTGTGGCTTGGGATAATTCTTGCTTACTACTTTGGTGTTGTGCTTCGATGGTTTCCAATCGCCGGTGCTTACAGTTTCGGGCTTAGACCTCACCTGTCGTGGCTGTTTGTTGGGAATTTTCTAAAGCATTGGATTCTGCCCTTTCTTTCGTTATTTATCGTTCAGCTCGGTGGTTGGGCAATAGGCATGAGGAATATGGTAATATACGAGCTGGAAAGTAATTATTCAAGGTTCCTTGAAACACTCGGTGTGAAGAACAGTCTGATAAGGAAATATGCATTCAGAAACGCGATATTACCGCAAATCACAGGTCTTGCACTCCAACTTGGCACGGTCATAGCTGGTCAGGTCACAACGGAGGTTGTGTTCTCTTACCCAGGAATTGGATACATACTTACACAGGCGATCCTCAATCAAGATTACTTTCTTATCCAAGGGTGTTTTATATTCATAATAATCGGAGTATTGATCGCAAACTTTACCGTCGACCTTGTTTACGTCGCTCTTGATCCGAGAATAAGGTATTCCTATGGTGGTGAAATCTCATGAGCGAAATACTATTTTTCGCGCTCAGGAACAAAAAATTGAAAGCCGGACTTTCTATCGTGCTCTTCTTCGTGCTACTCGGTCTTTTCGGACCACTGATTTCGAAGTACAAAGATCCTCTTGAATACGTCGGACCGGGATACCAACCTCCAAGTAAAGACTTTTGGCTTGGTACAACAACCTTTGGTCAGGACGTGTTCACGCAGCTTGTTTATGGCATCAGATCATCGTTCTTCGTTGGTTTGGTAGGTGGGGGACTTGCTACGTTGATCGGTTTGAGTATTGGTTTCCTAGCAGGGTATCGTGGAGGTTTACTTGACGAGATGTTGATGATGTTAACAAATATCCTACTTGTTATTCCTACCTTGGCGCTTCTGATAATCATTGCCGCTTACCTTCCGTATCGAGGAGTGTTGATACAGAGTATAATCATCGGATTCACCGCATGGCCTTGGACAACTAGAGCTGTCCGTGCTCAGACCCTGTCATTGAAAGCAAGAGAGTACGTCAATTTAGCAAGGATAAGTGGTCGAAGCACGTTGAAGATTATAATCTATGAAATCGTGCCAAACATGCTTTCGTACGTGTTCATGGTCTTTATCCTCCAGTTCGGCGGTGCAATACTTGCTGCAGTTGGGCTTGATTTCATCGGACTTGGCCCGACAAAAGGTATCTCTTTGGGATTGATGATGCAGAACGCAGTGCTCTGGAATGCGATACAACTTGGCATGTGGTGGTGGGTAATCCCACCAGGACTGGTGATTACACTAATAGTTGGAGGCCTCTATTTTATGAACGTCGGTTTAGACGAAGTTTTCAATCCAAGGCTTAGGGAAATGTAATACAGGTTGATAGGGGAGAGGTGTACTCGATGCTCGAAGTAAGGAACCTAAAACTGTACTACAGAACGCTTCGCGGGTACGTCAGAGCTGTGGATGATGTGACGTTCCAAGTGAGAGACGGAGAACTTCTTGGTCTTGCAGGGGAATCGGGGTGCGGAAAATCGACACTCGGAAACGGCTTGGTGCTACTTAAGCCTCCGATGAACTTTGTTGGTGGCGAGGTTCAGCTTGACGGTGAGAAGCTTCCGATAGAAGATTACGAACGCATGCGTGATTACAGATTCAAGAAGGTATCGATAATCCCGCAGTATGCGATGGACGCGCTAAATCCAACAAGAAAGATAGGAAGATACATAGAGGAGATCCTCGAGAGCAGAGGAATAAATTTTGAGAGCGTGAGGGAAACATTGATAGAACGTTTGAGGTTGGTCAATCTCCCTGAGCGGGTGCTGAGGATGTACCCTATCGAATTGTCCGGTGGAATGAAGCAGAGAATGGTAATGGTTATAAGTACTCTTTTAAATCCTTCGCTACTTATCGCGGACGAAGTTACATCGGCGCTTGATGTTTCAACACAAAAGGCTGTATGCCTGATGATTCGCAATTTCAAGGAACTTGGAATCGTAAAGTCCATAATCTTTATTACACACGATATCTCAGTTCTTTATCAAATCGCTGATCGGATAATGATTATGTACGCAGGTAAAATTGCCGAGGTTGGCAAAACAGCACAAATTATTCAAAATCCGTTGCACCCATACACAAAGATGCTGCTAACCTCACTCCCAGAAGTCGGGGTAAGATACACCGAACGAATGTTGTCTGGCATTCCGGGACAACCACCTCAACTACTCGAACCACCGAAAGGATGTAGGTTTAAGGAGAGGTGCCCCTTGAGAGATAAGGTATGTGACAAGGACCCACCATTGGTTGAGATTGAAGAGGACCACGTAGCTTACTGTTGGAAGGTGAAACCAAATGCTTGAGGTTGTTAATCTGTCGAAAGCTTACAACGTTGGACCACTTGGAAAGGAGAAGTTTTACGCGGTGGATAACGTTTCCTTTCATGTTGCTGACGGTGAAATCGTTTCGCTCATCGGAGAAAGTGGTAGTGGTAAAACTACGATAGGGAAGATGATTCTAAGGCTCATAAAACCAACCGGAGGTAAGATCATTTTCAACTCAGTCGATATACAATCAATCAAAAATAGGAAAGAATATTACAGACTTGTACAAGGTATTTTCCAGGATCCGTTCAGCTCGTATAACCCAATATTCAAAATCGATAGGATTTTTGAAATGATTAGGGAAGAGTTCTACCCAGCAATCACAAAAGAAGAATGGAGTAAAAGGGTGAAAAAGGTCGTCGAAGATATAGGTCTGAATCCATCGGAGATACTGGGAAAATTCCCACACCAGCTCAGCGGTGGTCAGCTCCAAAGATTACTGATAGCCAGGGCTCTTCTCATAGACGCAAAGTTTTTAGTAGCCGATGAGATAATAAGCATGCTTGATGCATCCACACGCATAGATGTATTAAACACGTTGATTAAACTTAAAGAAAAGGGGTTATCTGTTCTTTTCATAACACACGATCTTTCGCTTGGATACTACACGAGCGACCGAACGATCATTCTTTATAGAGGCTCGATCATGGAATATGGTGATACCGTAAAGGTTTTTAAAAAACCATTACATCCCTACACAAAGATGCTTCTTGAATCCGTTCCAACAACACAAAAGGTTTGGTCTAATAGCTACATTTCTCTGCACGGAAGAAACGTTCTACCATCTTTTTGTAAGTTTTACGACAGATGTCCACTTGGAGATTCCACATGTAAAAACGTCAGCTTCGAAAAATTTGAGGAAAGTCATTTTGTTGCGTGTGTAAAGGTCACAGGGGAAGGTGAGCACGTTGCCTAAGCTGATAATTTCAACGCGATCACTGCCAAGCACTCCTTTGGGGAAGCGTCCCTCAGGTTGTGGTGACTTGGTTTGGTGATATTCAATAAATCCAACAACTAGACGCAAACAATCCAAGAACGTAAGCAGCATCTTTGACTGTGCCGCAGTTCCGTTTAAAGGTGGGCTCACCGGTGTATTCAGAGTTGATGAACGAACACGGGAGGTAAACTTAAAAAGATTGTTTAGTGAAGATGGGGTTAATTGGAAAATCGACAACAAACCTATTACTTTCATACAGCAGACTCGTAAGACTCTCGAAGGTGAGAATAAATACGACCCAAGTGTGGTGCTCATCGAAGATAGGCACTGGTTTATCTGGTGTAGTGGTTATCACGCTCCAACAATAGGAGTTGGATACACCTACGATTTTGAAAACGTTTTACCAACTGGAATATGCATTTCTACCTTACAACAGGAACGGTGTACTTTTTCCAATTCCCTTTGAAACGGGAGAGGGGATGGTTACTTATTCACCACGATGTGTTCCTTTCGTTCAATGGCTGTGTTCCCGGCTTCGGTAGGACTGATACAGCGGTTGCGCTGGCCTTTGGCTATGCTCGTGAAATCCTTGATTGGCTGGTGCATGAAAATTAAACTCATCGAAAGGGAGGATACGACCATGTTCCCAAAAGGCTTTATGTTCGGTGTCTCGATGTCAGGTTTTCAATTTGAGATGGGCTGGGGCGATGAACGAGACCTCGATCCAAATACCGACTGGTTTGTCTGGGTGAGGGAACCTGGAAACCTTGTCAACGGAGTTGTAAGTGGCGACCTGCCTGAATTCGGAGTAGGTTACTGGCTAAACTACGAGAAAGTACATAAGCTCGCAGTCGAATTTGGAATGGATACAATTAGGATAGGAATCGAGTGGTCCAGAATATTCCCAAACTCGACCGAATCGGTGGACATTCAAGATCCGGACTTTCTTCGCAAACTCGACGCACTTGCGAACAGTGCGGCTGTGGAGCACTACAGAAGGATTATGGAAGATATCAAATCCAAAGGGCTAAAGCTTTTTGTGAACCTCTATCACTTTACCCTCCCACTTTGGATTCACGACCCAGTCGCAGTTCATTACGGTAAGCCTACCGATAGACTCGGTTGGGTATCCAAAAAGACCGTACACGAATTTGCTAAGTACGTTGCCTACGTTGCTTGGAAGTACGGGGATATCGTCGATATTTGGTCAACGATGAACGAACCTCACGTAGTCAGCCAGCTTGGCTATTTCACCGTCAGTGCGGGATTCCCACCAGCGTACTTCAACCCGGATTGGTATATTCTGGCCACAAAGCACCTTGCAATGGCTCACAACTTAGCTTATGATAACATAAAACGGTTCTCGAATAAACCAGCAGGCGTGATATACTCCTTCACATGGTACGATACTCTAAAACCAGACACTCAAGAAATCTTCGATGAAGCGATGTATTTGACAAATTGGTTCTACATGGATATGGTAAAAGACAAGCTCGACTACGTTGGAGTGAACTACTACACCCGTGCAGTGATTGAAAAAGTAGAACGACCTTTGGTTATAGGTGATTTTAACGTGCACTGGAGGATACTGAAAGGTTACGGGTACACATGTGACGAGGGTGGAATAGCGTTATCTGGTAGACCAGCAAGTGATTTCGGGTGGGAGATGTATCCTGAGGGTCTGTACTACGTGTTAAAAGCTGTTGCGGAACGCTATTCTAAACCTATTATCGTTACAGAAAACGGAGTTGCGGACTGGAATGACAGAATACGAAGTCTTTACCTTATATCGCACCTTTATTACGTCGAGCGTGCACTGGAGGAAGGCCTGGACGTGAGAGGTTACTTGCATTGGTCCATCGTGGATAACTACGAGTGGGCTAAAGGATATTCCAAGAGGTTTGGACTAGCTTGGACCAACTTTGAGACAAAAACCTTTCATCCGAGACCATCGATGTACGTATTTAGGGATATAATAAGTATGCGCACAACGAAAGGTTACACAGGTTTCGATCCATACAATGTTTTCACAAATAGCAAAACATCTTTCATAATTCCGTAAAGAGGTGGTTGAATGCCCGAGGAATACGACAAGAATCGACAAAAACGATGCACAATAAGAGACGTAGCTGATTTTGCTGGTGTTTCGATAGCTACCGTATCTCGCGTTATCAACGGTGCGAAAAACGTCAGTGAAGAAACGAGGCGTAAGGTCATCAGAGCCATTAGGTCCTTGGGCTTTAAACCGATGCCAGCACTGAGAAAATCCGCTGAACTGCTCTATAATATTGGTGTACTTGTACCAGATCTCAGGGGATACCACTACAATGAGATTGTGATGGCTATCGAAGATTACGCCAGTAAGAGCAATTTTGAAACGTTGATTTCCATACCAAAGATGCTTCCAGAAGAAGAACAGCACGTACTTGACAAGTTTTTTAAGAGAAAGATCGATGGTGTGATACTTGCAGAACTTTACACCGGTGTGAAGTACCTGGAACCATTTCTGAAAAGCGGGGTACCGTTGGTTGCCGTGGACTACAATATCGAAGAAATTTTGTGCGACAGTGTCAATGTCGATAACATAGGCGGTGCAGTCACGGTTATGAACTACCTTTACACAAAAGGTCATCGAAAGGTACTCTACCTTAGGGGTCCACAGATTTCTCCAGCCGCCGTGCACCGTGAAAAAGGTATACGTAAGTTTCTCGACCGTCACAGGGATGTGGATGTGTTCTTGAGCGAAAGCGAAGGATACAACCCCGAGGATGGTTACGAAGGAGTTAGCCGACACCTAAAAAAACATGGTTTGAATTTTACGGCTATTTTTTCCGTCAACGATTGGTCTGCAGTTGGTGCCATAGCAGCCTTGAGAGAATACGGATTTGAAATACCAAAAGATGTGTCGATAGTTGGCTTTGATAACGCTCCTTACTCGTCGTATTTGACTCCTCCGCTAACGACAGTACATCAGCCACGTTGGGAAATGGGGCAAACAGCCGCCCAGCTTTTGATAGATAGAATCTTGGGGCGGGGAAGTAGAATAGCGAGAAATGTCTTACTGCCGACCAAGTTAGTTGAGCGAAGCTCCGTCAGGGATATTGGAAAGAGATAACCAAGCTAAAAGATTCTGGTGGTGAGAAGATGTTCCGCTTTGAAAAGGTGGTTGTTATGATATCGTTTTCAGCACTGATCATGATGTTACTATCCAGCGTCAGTTGTGAGAGAGAGAAGTTTGAGAATATGGCTTTCGAATTTAACAAGGCAATAGGTAAAGGTATTAACATGGGAAACGCTCTTGAAGCTCCGTTTGAGGGAGCCTGGGGGGTAATCATAGAGGATGAGTACTTCAAAATCATTAAAGAACGTGGTTTTTCGAGTGTTAGAATTCCGATTCGCTGGTCCGCGCACGTATCTGAAAAGCCGCCGCATACGATCGATGAAAAATTTTTTCAGAGGGTAAAGCATGTTGTCGATAAGGCTCTCGAAAATGGTTTGGTTGTCATCATCAACACCCATCATTTTGAAGAACTGTACCAAGATCCAGATGAGTATGGCGATGTACTGGTGAGTATTTGGCAACAAATTTCTGAGAGGTTCAAAAGTTATCCTGAGCAATTGTACTTCGAGATTTACAATGAACCTGCAAGAAACTTAACACCGTCGAAATGGAACGAACTTTATCCTAAGGTTCTAAAAGTTATCAGAAAGCATAATCCAACAAGACCCGTTATAGTAGATGTAGCGAGCTGGGCACATTATTCTGCTGTTCAGTATTTGAAACTCGTCAAGGATCCATACTTAATTGTCTCGTTCCATTACTACGAACCGTTCAACTTCACGCATCAAGGCGCCGAGTGGGTCTCTCCTTCTCCACCATTGGGGACAAAGTGGTTAGGAACTGATGCGGAAGTAGCGGAAATGAGAAGGCATTTCCGACTTGTCTACGAGTGGGCTAAAAAGAATAACGTACCAATTTTCCTTGGAGAGTTCGGAGCTTACGGAAAGGCCGACATGGAATCACGTGTCAGGTGGACAATGACAGTAAGACAGCTGGCCGAAGAGTTCGACTTTAGCATGGCTTACTGGGAATTTTGCGCTGGCTTCGGCTTGTATGACAGAATCGAACACAAGTGGATAGAACCACTGACAACGGCCGCTTTAGGAAAGTAGCAAACGCTCAGGTTGAAGAGTATAAAAGTATGAAAAACGGCTGGTGCAGTTTCACCAGCCGTTTTTCATTCTCTTGTTTCCTAGACGAGCAATCCCGAAGAATTATCCGAGAGCTCTTGGATCGATAGCATCCCTCAGGCCGTCACCGACAAAGTTGAACGCCAACACAACAATGAAGATAAACGCACCTGGAATTAGCAACCATGGCGAGTTCTGGAGTATGTCAACGTCCTGGGCTGCCGCGAGCATGTTACCCCATGAGGCAGATGGTTCGCGAATACCTAATCCAAGGAACGAAAGACCTGCTTCACCGAGGATGTACCCTGGGATCGAGAGTGTGGAACTGACGATAAGATACGTCGCAAGGTTCGGAATAATATGTCGCCACATAACCCTTCTGTCCGGATAACCAAGCGCGATGGCCGCTTCGACGTACTCACGCTGTCTCTCTGCTAAGATTTGACCTCGTACAATTCTCGCTCTACCAGGCCAACCAAGGAAGGCAAGAATAAAAATCAAGAGCATGTAAGTCTGAGAACTCGGCAAGTCGATAGGTAACAACGCCCTGAGTAAGAGCAATAGGTAGAATTGAGGAATTGCCATAATAATTTCGCAAAGTCTCATTATAACCTCATCGACCATACCACCGTAATAACCTGCCAATCCTCCGAAGAGCAGTGAGAGCAAGAGCGTTATCGTTAGACCTATGAAACCTATACTGAGTGATATACGGGAGGCAAATATGATTCTGCTCCAAACATCCCTTCCGTATCTATCCGTTCCAAAGATGTTTATACTCACAAGCTCGCTGTTGTCATAGTTGTCAACGCCAAAGAGGTGATAGTGCAGTGGGATAACCCAGAATAAGTATCCAACCCGACCGGGATCGGTCTTGTCCGGTCCCCAGGATTTCACGAACCACTTGATCGGGTAGAATTTGTAGTCGTATGAAACCAGCTTTGCGTTTGTTAAATCAATTTGGTGTTCATTGTAATCTTTGTCATAGTACTTAATAGCCAGCAAACGCTCCTCAAGTTTTACTTCTGTGAGCCTTTCAAGAGCTTCTTGCTCACTGGTTGCAAAAAAGCCCATCTTCCAACCTTCGTTCTGTGCAACTACAGACCTTGCCGTCCGCGAGGTTGTAATTTTTACGTTTACGCCTTTTTTAAGTAATTCCTCTTCTAATCCAAAGATGAGATAATCCTTATCTTCTGTTTCATCCTTATACTGTTTCCACTCACCATCGATTTTTGCGTAACCGAGTGTTTGAACAACAAGTTTGATAGAAGGCGATACGATAATTTCGCCTTCAAGCTTTCTACCTTTCGGCAAATACTTTGGTATTATTTTTCCATCCCTTTCCTCGACAACGGTATTACTTATAACCGTAAGCTCACGACCATCGTTAAGTTTTATCGTCAACCTGCTCGGAAAAAGTGCGGACCGCGTGGTGCGTGTATATATTAACGGATCTATGTAACTCACTTCTGGAAGTACAAAAGGTGCCATCCTCGTTTTTAAATCAACCGTTTCGTACTTGGTGTACACTTTTGTGGGCTTTTTAAAGAACTGATTCAAATTTTGCTGGAACGGGTTGTAAGGTGCCAAGAAGTCCGCAAAAATCATCGCGATGTACATCACGATGAGTACCCACATTCCAAACATCGCAAGTTTGTTCTTCTTGAAGGCGCGCCACATCAATTGTCCACGGGTTAAGTAAACCTCTTCAAAATCGATACCTTCAGATTCTTCAGCTCCATTAGAAACAGCAGCTTGCAGTTTTACATTCTTGAACTTCTCGAGATTTTCTTTCTTTGCCATTTCTACGGGCACCTCCCTTACTCAATCATTCGTACCTGATCCTTGGATCGACGGCGGCCAGGAGTATGTCACCCACGAGATTTCCAAGAACGAGTAGTATGGTACCGATGACCGTACTCGCCATAACAACGTAGTAGTCCTTCTGAAGGAGTGCCTGATAGGTCAATCTACCGAGTCCTGGCCAGGAAAAGATCGTTTCCGTGATAACCGCACCACTCAGTAGGCCGGCTAAGCTGTAACCAAACATAGTGACGAGTGGGTTTATTGCATTCCTCAACGCGTGCTTGTATATGACAACCCTTTCGGGCATTCCTTTCGCTCGAGCAAATTCAACGTAATCCTCATTGAGAACGTCAAGGAGACTACCTCTCATATAACGCATTAAGCCAGCAAATCCTCCAAAAGTTAGTGTGAAAGCAGGTAGTTGTAATCTCAAGAATATATCTTTGAACGCGTTCCAAACATCCATCTTCGTGTTTTCAGGACTGTACATACCACCAATTGGGAACCATCCCGTCTTCGCTGCCATGTAGAGCAAAAGCAACGCAAGGAAGAAACCCGGAACTGCTAGTCCACTGAACGCGACAACTGTCAATATCTTATCCGTTAATGTATACTTCTTCAGAGCCGATACCACACCAAGTACAACACCAATAATCCAGGAGAGCACGAACGAATACAACGAAAGAACAAGCGTACCGAGCAACCTTTCGTAAATTAAGCTTGCAACAGGTCTTCTGTAGTAGAAGGATTGACCGAAATCAAACCTCACAACCTTACCGAGCCAGTAAAAGTACTGGACCACGGCCGGTTTATCCAGACCATACTCCCTTTCCATCGCTTTGAGGGTCTCTTTCGAAACGGACGGATCCAATCTGTACTGATCCAAGAAATCGCCAGGCGAGAGCTGAAGCAAAGTGAACACGATTACGGTGATGATCCAAAGTTCTGGAATGAGAATCACAAGCCTTCTCGCAATGTACTTTAGCAAGTTTGTTCACCCCTTTGCGAATTTGTATTCTGGCCTCAACACGTGGTTGTCTAACAGTCTCCGAAACTTAAAAATTGGGCGGGGCGAACCCCGCCCACACAAGTAATGAATCTCCATTACTCTTTGTAGAGCCAGTCGATGTTCCAGGTTGTACCGCCGAAGAGACCGATTTGAACGTTCTTGATAGTGTTCCTCCACGCAAAGAGTCTTAGTGAGTTGACCGTGTAGACCAACGGTAAGTATTCTGAAGCAAGTTTCTGGAATTTCGCCCAGTAGTCTTTCACGACGTTTTCGTCAAGTATCCTAACGTTTTCCCTGAATATCTTGTCAATTTCCTTTTCGAAGTCAGGCACTTGGTAGTGCTTCGGGTCAACCCATTTTGCCACGTCTGGTGAGAAATTCCAGAAGTGGAGCGAACCGTCGAGTGCCCAGACGTTCCTACCACCCTGAGGTTCATCTGAACCAGTCAACCCGATGATGATGGCATCCCAGTCACCAACATTGAGCATCCTGTTTACAAGTGTGTTGAAGTCACCGGGTACGAATGTGATATCCATACCGAGCTGCTTGAGTGCGGCAGTGATGATGTTACCCATACCTTCGCGGATCGTATAACCAGCGTTCGTTTCAATGGTGAATTTCACAGGTCTACCCTTGCTGTCGATAAGTCTTCCATTCTTGTCCCAACTGAAACCACCAAGTTTGAGTTCGGCTCTTGCCTTGTTAAGATCGTACGGATACTTCGCAACAACCTTCTCGTTGTAGAACGGAGAAGCCATCGAAACTGGTGACCATTGTTCAATCGCAAGGCCATTGAAGAGCGTGTCGATCATCTTTTTCTTGTCCATAGCGTAAGCAACGGCTCTTCTAAAGTGGATATTCCTGAACCATTCTCTCTTGGCCTCGTCCTTGTTGTTCCAGTTGAAAACGATGAATTGAGTACCGTAAGCTGGACCGTAAGACATCACAGTGATGTTGAATTTCTTTTCATTTTCCTTGAAGTAAGCAAATTCCGTGCCTCTCGGTGCATAGATGTCAACTTCACCTTTCTCAAACGCTAGCTTCTGAGCATCTTGCGAGGAGATGATTTTGTAGACAACTTCGTTCAAGTATGGGAGTTGTACGCCGTTCTTATCTTTTTTCCAATAATGAGGATTGGCAACAAATCTTACGTATTGATCCGGCACGTATTCGACAGGGATAAATGGACCGAGTCCGACTATTTCCTTTTTGTTGATGGAGTCAATTGTCCAAAATTCGGCAAATTTCTTTTCATCAACCCACTTTTTGGCAACATGCCTTGGGAAGATGTACATACCGCCAAGGTACCTGAACGCAAGCCTAAAGGGTTCCGGATAGTACATCCTAACCGTGTAATTGTTTATCTTTGTAGCTTTAGGAAGGTGACCATTCGTACTCCTGATTACATCCTGGAAGGAGCTTGGAATATCAGGGTTTGTGTATATCTCGTTGAGCGTGAACACAACGTCATCTGCTGTGAACGGTCGGCCATCACTCCACTTTACATCTTTTCTGAGGTACCAAATAATCTCCATACCGCCGTCCTTCGTTAGTCTTGGACCGTCCCATTTCTCGGCTAAGGCTGGGTAGAACTTCCCATCGACTCCATGTCTCTCAATCAGCGTACCACCCCAACTCATGAACATGGCGATAACGTCCGATGAGCTGGTCTCTTTCGAGACGGTATCGTTCACCGTTCTTGGACCACTCAATGTTGGGATGATGAGTGTTCCACCTTTTTTACCTGTTGCTTGAGAACCGATGTAGCTTGCGAATATAAAGGCAACAAGGAGTAAAGAAAGAACTACCGTGAGAACCTTCCTCATACCTACACCTCCCTTTTATCTACCAGGTGACAAGCTACCTGGTGATTTGGAGAAACGGATTTCATCTGAGGATATTCTTTATCGCAAATATCCATTTTAAACGGACACCTCGGATGGAAGAAACAACCACTTGGCCTTGCTATCGGGCTTGGAACGTTTCCGGTGAGTATTAACCTACTCCTTTTCTTCTCGATTGCTGGATCTGGAATCGGCGAGGCTGATAAGAGCGCCTTCGTGTAGGGATGGATAGGGTTGTCGAATACCTCATTGACCTCTCCCATCTCAACAATCCGTCCAAGGTACATGATTGCAACGTGATGACTGATGAACCTAACAAGTGCAAGGTTGTGTGATATGAAAATGTACGTAAGTCCCAACTCTTCTTGGAACTTCAAGAAGAGATTAACAATTTGAGCTTGAACTGAAACATCGAGTGCAGAAGTCGGTTCATCGAGGTACAGTATCTCAGGATTCACACTCAGCGCACGTGCAATCGCTATTCTCTGCTTTTGACCACCACTGAACTGGTGCGGGTATCGATCCATATGATAAGGCTTCATACCAACCATTCTAAGAAGTTCAATTGCACGTTCGTTGGCCTCTTGCTGGTCTTTCACTATCTTGTGAAAGAGCATCGGCTCGGTGAGAATCTGGCCAACAGTCATCCTCGGGTTAAGCGAACCGATTGGATTTTGGAAGACAATTTGCATTTTCCTTCTGAATGGCAGCAGTTCTTCACGTGAAAGTCTTGAAATGTCTGTACCAAGTATCTCTATTACACCATCCGTTGGATCAATAAGTCTAAGCATTGTCCTAGCCGTTGTTGTTTTACCGCATCCTGACTCACCAACGAGCGCGAAAGTTTCACCTCTACGCACTTCGAACGAAACATCGTCAACAGCTTTAACATCGCCAACGTGTTTTTTGATAAGGAAGCCCTTGTATATGGGGAAATACTTCTTCAGATTTTTGACTCGGATGACAACGTCGCTTTGAACGCTTGTTTCTTTCGTTGTTGCAGTGCCGTTTATTTTATCGCTCATTTCTTATCCCCTCCAAGAACTGGATTGAAGCATCTGACGTAATGGCCTGGCTCTAACTCTTCGAGCGGTGGTAACTCTTTCGAGCATTTATCAAGTCTTCTCGGACATCTTGGTGCAAACGGACATACCTCTGGAACGTCAATCATCCGCGGGGGTTGCCCCGGGATTGATTCAAGCTTCTCTTGTTTGATATCCACCCTCGGTATTGACTTTAAAAGCATATGCGTGTATGGATGCATCGGTTTGTGGAATACATCTTCGGCCGGCGCGAGTTCCATCTGGCGGCCTCCGTACATGACCATGACCCTGTCTGCCATAGCGGAGATGACGCCGAGATCGTGGGTAATGAATATCGTACCGGTCTTTAGCTCGCGCTGGAGTTCTTTCATTAACTCAAGTACTTGAGCTTGTATTGTAACGTCCAAAGCAGTCGTAGGTTCGTCCGCTATAAGGACTTTTGGGTTACAAGAGAGTGCAATCGCAATAACAACCCTCTGCTTCATCCCACCACTGAATTCGAACGGGTAAGAGTTCATACGCTTTTCCGGTTCTGGAATCTGAACTTTCTTGAGCATTTCGACAGCAAGCTTCCAAGCCGTTGCACGATCAACATCCTGGTGCTGCATAATCGTTTCCATCAGTTGGTCTCCTATTGTGTACAACGGGTTGAGCGACGTCAGTGGGTCTTGAAATATCATCGATATCTCTTTTCCCCTAATACGAGTCATCTCTTCTTCGTCGAGTTTCAAAATGTCCTCCTCTTTCCCACGTCCTCTGTAGATAATCTGGCCGGAGACGATCTTACCAGGATAGTGGATAAGTCTCATAATACTTCGAACCGTTATGCTCTTTCCAGAACCAGTTTCACCAACGATACCGAGTACCTCATTTTCGGAGAGTTCAAATGATACATCGTTAACAGCTTTCAACACACCTTCCTCGAGGTAAAAATAAGTGCTGAGGTTCCTAACACTGAGTAACGAAGCCAACGAAATCACTCCTCCTCAGGCTTTTGTGTGAATTTGATCTAATGTTTATTTCAGGACTATTGCTTATTATATCATATTGTTAAACTATGTTTCAACATCAAATTTCGCCAATTTTCGTATCTTCGCACATCAAAGCTCATCCTTTTGTTACCTTTAAACTCTGGAGTGACTTGATGATTAACAAAACTTTTGAAATCACTTCTTCCTTCAGGCCACTGATATCCCCGTGGCTTGAGAGTATTTCTTCCTCGAATATCGGGATTTTGAAATTTCCACCTTCGGTTCTGAGCTCAAGAAAATCTACGGTCGCACTCGCACTTTCAGTATTGGTATCAAAGATAATCCTGTCCTGTGTCAAGGCAAGTGAAACGATGCTGGAAACCGGACATACGTGGTATCCAGTAACTTCGTAGCTCTTGTTTTTTACGTGCAGCCGGTATTCTCTGATAACTAAATTTCCTTGCTCCAAGTAAAACACAACAAGATATGTTGGAAAAAAATAACGCGGGACCCCTTTTTCCGTTTTTACGTAATACTCCCCTACCATCCACGGTCTGAACGATAGGAACGTTCCCAGCACAGAACTTCCCGTGCGCTTGACTTCGTTGATAGCCTGTTCCACCACTTCCTGCAAGTTGGTGTTGTAAACTCTAGACGAAGTGAATCTTACAAGGTAGAATAAGGTTTCCAGCGCCCCCAAGGATAAGAACACGATTCCAATAAACATTTTGAGCCAGTCGAAGACGAAAGCATATTCGGTTAGAAATGTAATGTAAGAAACGTAGGTTCCGAGTGGTAAAATAATCAAGAAGATACCAACCAACGTTTGAACCACTCCGGAATACGGAAAACCTCTAAAAAACCACCTGTCGTTCGAGCGATACGCCGCCAACCAGTTTTCCCCCTTTCAACCCATTTTGTTTATAAATTCCTCGTACATCTTATCGATTTCCTCCTTTTGCTTTCTTACACTGGCCAGTTTTTCACGAGCCTTCATCAACAATATTATAGCCTTTGAATAAAGCTCGATCTGCTCTTCGATATCAAGGTCGGCGCTTAAAAAGGCTGATTTAATAGTTTCGATTGAATCCATCAATTCTTTGAAACTCTTTTGTTCTATCTCCTCGGATGTCATGTTTTTTATCTTTTCAAGTTCCACACGATCCATAACCTCACGCCTCCTCAATGGTTTTTATATTCGTCACCTTTTAACGGCAACTACCAACGGAAGAAATCGCGTCTTTGGAAAGCCCTTTTTGAGTATTCTCAGACATTCTTCCATCGTGTTCCCGCTTGTTAACACATCGTCAATCAAAAGAACGGTTTTGGAATCAAGAACTGTGTAAATTCTGTCCGGTATAAGCTCTTCTATCACAAATTTTCCGCGTACAGCTTCTCTCCTGTCGTTAGCAAGCAACTGATCTGTTTCACGCGCAGTTTTAAGAAGCTTGAAAACCTCTTTTCCAGCAACCTTGGAAAACTCCCGAGCTACCAGTGCCATGTGGTCAAATCCGCGTTTACGTCTGGAGGTTCTTGTTGCCGGCACGAAGGTCACAAAATCATAATCAATTCCGTGCTCGTGAACGACCTTCATCAAGAACTTTGCGAGCACTTTTGAAAGTCCAGGATGCTTTCCGAACTTGAAGGCCAAGACAAGGTCCCTGAGTCTTTCTTCGTAAAATCCGTAGTAAAAAACCTCCAAGTTTTTGATTCTGTACGGCACAGGCGATGGCTTGTGTTCAATTTCGCTCCAGCAAGTTTCACAAATCCTGAGCCCACCATCACAGTTCGCATCACTTACTGGACGCCCACAGATGAGACATTCGCAGGCTACAAGCAAAGTAAATGAAGCCTTTAGAAAAGCCTTGAATGAGTCTATAAAAGGTTCTGTTTTGCCCACCTGAAATGCAAATTCATCAACCCTTTTCGTACCTGGTTTTAGTTTCTTAATTTTTCCGGGATTCTCCATATCGCTCCTCAGCTCTTCTTCACCGACATACCTCTATCGAATTATGAGTCTGAAAACTTCCTTTCCAACTTTTTGAACCTCCAGATAAGAATTGTTCCAAGGAAGACGATGAGATAGTAAGTTACGAGTCTGAAAACCAATATCCCACTCATTGCCGACTTGGAACCGTACAGTTTTGAAAAGACGAGTTGGTAAAAACCCTCAATGCCACCACTTGAACCTGGTGTTGGAATATAGTACACCACACTATTGAGCATCGAAACAATTCCCCAAAAGGTAAACAAAGCTACCTGATTTGAAGACACGCTTTCCAACGCGTACTTTAGTTGATACGAGACGAGCGCAGAACCGACAAGCCCAAGTAGGAAATCCAACATAACAGCCCAAAAAGATTTGGAAAAAAGGTATTTAGTTGAACTCGACATTTTATCTATCCATTCCAATATTGCGCGCTCGCGTTCGCGCAACTTCTCAGATTTTGTTACTCGTTGGACAAATCGCAATATTCCGTGCAACCACGTCTTATTTAAGAAGACAAGTAATCCAAGAATCGTAATCAGAACCGATATGGCAAAACCTACGAGAACGACCGTCAATCCCACCGTACCTCTCAGTATCAACAAAACGCGTTTCAAAAAAAGTATGTCCACGAAGAATACGATAAATATTCCAATGAACATGCGGCTAATTGACACATTCGTTGCATCGTAAGTCTTCACACCTAAGCGTGTTAGATGGTATATCTGGAACGGCTGTCCTCCTATCGACATGGGTGTCACAAAGGAGAAGTATACGGTATAAAAAACATTTTCCAGGCAATCCAGGAATCTTACCTTGTAACCGAGACCCCTGAGGATAAAATAGAGCCTTTGCGCGTGAATCAAGTAATCGATGATCAGTAACACCAGCAAGGTAAGAAGTGCGCTTTTTGGAAAAGACTTCAGTGCGGAAATTAGCCCCTGTTTTGCACTGATGAGGCCAATTATCGTTACTATCGAGAATCCAAAAAGCACGGAGATGAGCACGTTCTTAAGTATCTTTCGAAGATTCAACAAGCCTCGCCCCTTCTAAACTTTTCTAATCCTAAAGTCCATACTCAAGTTTACCAGCCTGTAGGATAGCCTCGAGAATTGGTAAATCCTCGAATGTTGTTAACTTTACGTTCGTTCGTTCACCTTCGACGTAAAAGACCGTGTAACCACACGAAAGTACAATCGAAGCATCATCAGAGAATTCCTCAAGATGTTCAGCTTTCGTGAGAAAACATTTCCACAACACGCCGTATTTGAACGTTTGTGGTGTTTGATGCAGATAAAGAGTTTGCCTTGGAACGATGGACTGAACAGTCTTACCGTTGCTGGAAATTGAGACAGTGTCGGTTGCGTTAATGGCCGTAACAACCGCACCATATTTTGCACAAACTTCCAAATTCCTACTGACCAAGCTCTTTGAGACAAGCGGTCTTGCACCGTCGTGTATAAGCACTATATCTTCATTATCCGCAACACCGTAGAGTTTCGAAAGAGCGTTTAAAACAGAATGTTCTCTCGAAACCCCACCGACGCAAAGTTCGACCGTATGTTCCCTCAAAAATTTGTCCAATACCTTTTCCGTTTCCTGGTGCCATTCTTCGGCAACGACAACAACAACCTTACGAAAGAACCCCCACTTTAAAAAACGCTCAACAACAAATTCGATTATCGTCCTGCCATTTGAAAGTAAAAAAAACTGTTTGGGCTTAACCCACCCAAAGCGTTTACCAACACCACCGAACAGAAGTATACCATACGCATTCGGGTGGTGAAAAGTGGTCCGTGATTCATTCAAGGTTCCCTACTCCCTTTTCCCGAAGCATGTTCAGGAATTCTTCTTCGGTTATACATTTTACTCCGAATTTACGCGCTTTCTCTAACTTACTTCCCGGCTCGCTTCCTACGATTAGGTAGTCGGTCTTTTTCGTTACGTTGTCGGTGAAATGGCCTCCGAATTTTTCTATAAACCTTTTTATTTCCTCCCTTGAGAACCTTTTCAGTGTACCGGTAACACAGAATGTGAGACCTCCAAGAACGTTGAGTTCCGGAGTTGTGACTTTACTAAGTTGTACTCCCGCCTTCTTGAGTTTTTCGATTATCTCGCGCGTCTTGGGATTCCGGAAGTACTCATATATGTTTCTTGCAAGTTCCTCACCTATTCCCTCTATTTCCAGAAACTGATCCACCGAAGCATCCGAGATTTTTTCAAGGCTTCCGAATTTCTGTGCAAGTACCTTAGCCGTTTTTTCTCCGACACCTGGTATACCAAGTCCCAAGATAAGCCTTTCAAGTTCGGTACTTTTGGCACGTTCGATCTCCGAAAGTATATTCGATATCATCTTCGGACCCAGACCACTTACTTGAGCAAGATCAAAAACGGTGAGATAAAAAAGATCCGCGATGTCCTTTACAAGCTGAGCATCAACAATCTTAGAAATGATTTTAGAACCCAGACCTTGAATGTCGAGCGCTTGCCGTGAAACGAAGACCTCCAAGTGACGTTTGAGTTTTGCTGGACAGTGAGGATTCATGCACTTGTAAGCCACGTATTCTCCAGATTCCTTACCGACTGCTCCACCACAAACGGGACATTGGTTAGGAGGTCTAACAATTACTTCGTCGCCATCGCGTAGTTCCTTCAAGACTTGGACAACCTGTGGAATGATACCTCCCGCCTTTTCGATGAAGACGTAATCACCAACTCTCAAGTCGAGCTCCTCAATGTAATCGAAATTGTGCAAACTCGCACGCTTCACTGTCGTACCTTCGAGTTCCACGGGTACGAACTCTGCAACAGGTGTGATAACTCCGGTTCTTCCCACCTGGAATACTACGTTGGTTACTTTGGTTCTTGCTTGCTGGGCTGGGAACTTAAAAGCAATCGCCCAGCGCGGGGATTTCGCAGTTGTCCCAAGTTCGCGCTGTTTCTCAAAGTCGTTCACCTTAACCACAACACCATCAACCCAGTAATCCAGTTCGTGCCGTTTACGGCTCCATTCCTTCCAGTACTCAATCACCTCGTTAACATCTTTGCAAAGAGCATTGTGAGGGTTCACCTTAAAGTGGAGTTCTTTTAGAAACTCCAGAGCGTCCCACTGCGTCTTGAGTCCAAAGCTCTCAGGTTTTACAACATAATAGATGAAGGTATCCAGATTCCTCTTGGCGACCTCCTTGGGGTCAAGCAAATGAAGTGTTCCGGCAGTTGCATTTCGTGGGTTGGCGAATGGTGTAAGTCCTTCTTCCTCACGCTGCTGATTTAACTCTTCAAAATACTGGACCGGCATGTAAATTTCGCCTCTTACTTCCAAATCTATCTCCCTTGGAAGTCTCAGAGGGATGGATTTTATCGTTTTTACGTTGACTGTAACGTCGTCACCTTTTAACCCATCACCACGAGTTATGGCTTTGACAAGTATACCCTTTTCATACCTTAAAGCTATTGAAACGCCATCTATCTTTAACTCGGCGACGTACTCCACCGCTCCAACAGTACGCTGCACACGTGCGTCGAAGTTTATTATTTCAGCTTCGCTGTAGGTATTGTCCAAACTGAGCATCGGCTCAGAATGCTCAACGGTTTCGAAGCCTTCAACAGGGGCTCCACCAACACGTTGCGTCGGTGAGTCCGGAGTCCTGAGCTCCGGATATTTTTCCTCCAGTTCCATCAATCTTTTCATCAGGCGATCATATTCCTCATCACTGATCACCGGACTCGCAAGGACGTAATATCTATAATTGTGATACTCTATCTCTTTTCTGAGCTTTTCCACCTCTTGTCTGACTTTATCAGGAACCACACTCGTTCACCTCTTAAGTTCTACGTGTACCCATTTCTGTTCTTCGAGCGATTCGGTTTGTTCTTACCCTTTTTACTTGCGCCTGTAACTGTGCTTTGATTTCCAAGCTTCTCAAACACTTTTTCCGGTTTCCACAAAACGGTTTCGTTCGGCTGCAACTGTTTTTCGAACTCGTCTTCACTGGCTATTTCAAAGTCAATCTCCATACGCACCTTATCGGCGCGGGTTACCCTGGCATACAGAAGGTCGCCGATTTTGAAAACCTTCCCTGTCCTGGAACCGATCAGCCTTGCACTGACTTCATCGTAATAATAATAATCGTCGAGAGTGGAGATGTGGATGAGACCAGAAATGTATTTTTCGGGTATTTCAACAAACATACCGAATTTCGTCACCGATGTAACAACTACCCTAAAGACCTCTCCAATGTGTTTGGATATGTAGTCGATTTTCTTCAACGCTTCGTAATCCCACTCTGCCTCGTCTGCCACACGTTCACGCTTACTACAGTGAACAGCAGCTTTTGCAAGGTACTTTTCGAGTTTCTTCAGTTCTTTCTTCGGAATGTTACCCCCAGTTTCCAAGTACATTTTCAACAGTCTATGAACAATAAGGTCCGGATAGCGTCTGATAGGGGATGTGAAGTGTGTGTACGCTTCGGACGCTAAACCGAAATGTCCCACGTTGCTTGGGGAATAAATGGCACGTTTCATAGAACGCACAAGCAAACGCTGAATACTCGCGCGAAGTGGGTGCTCTTTCGTCTTCTCCAAGAGCTCTTGGAGCACCCGCGGGTGGACTTGTTGCGGAAGCCTCATCCTAATACCGATAGCGGCCAGATAATTCTTCAGCTGGAGTAGCGTATCGTAATCCGGTTCTTCATGTACCCTGTAGATGAAGGGAATATCCGCGTTATGGAAGATTTCAGCGATCGTTTCATTGGCTTTTATCATGAACTCCTCGATAATTACTTCGGATTCCCCACGTTTGCGAGGTATAATATCGACAGCATGACCTTTATCGTCAAGAACAATTTTCACCTCGTCACCTTCAATGTCAAGTATTGCCCCACGCTTGCGCCTATTTTCTCGAAGGATATCTTTGAGTTCTTTCATGAGGTATATGTGTTCAGCCAAGTCCTTTAGCTTATCACCTTCTGGTTTGCCTTCGAGGAAAGCGTTCACATCGTCGTATACGAGCCTTCGATAACTTCGGATTACTCCGTGCCCCACTTTGTAATCAACCAAATCACCGTTTCTGTCTATTTCCATTAGCAGTGACATTACAAGTCGATCTTCTCCTTGAACGAGACTGCACAATCCGTTCGAAAGTTTGAACGGTAGCATGGGAATCACTCTATCTGCCAAATATATACTTGTGGCCCTGTTGAATGCCTCGCGATCGAGCGCAGTGTTGGGTTTCACGTAATGAGCCACGTCCGCTATGTGTACGCCTAGAAGGTAATTGCCATTTGGCAACCTTTTCACCTGAACTGCATCGTCGAAATCTTTTGCATCTACACCGTCGATGGTAACGATTACCTCGTTCCTGAAATCCCAACGACCTTCCAAGTCCTCCTCGCGTACGTAATCCGGCAACTTGGCCACTTCGTCAAGAACTTCTTGAGGAAAGTCGACCGGTAGGTTGTGCTTCACAACGACGGTTGGAAAGTCCGTCGCGGGATCTTCGACTCGGCCCAACACTTCGACGATTCGTGCCTGTGGAGATTTTCTCAAGGAAGGATAGTGCGTTATCTCCGCTACAACTTTCATTCCCGGTTTAGCCCCGTTTATTTCTTCTATAGGAACGGTGAACTCGTACGGTAGTTTCGGATCATCAGGAATGACAAACGCAAATTGTCCGCGTGTTTCAAAAACACCGACGAAACGTTTGATTCCCCTCTCGATTATCTTCATTACCCGTCCTTCGGGAAGTTCGTACCAACGACCTATGATTTGTACCATCACACGATCTTTATGCATCGCCAAGTTGGTCTTCTCGATGGGAACTGCGATCTCGGTACCGTCGTCAGTTGTCACGAACGCGATGTTTCCGCTACGTGTGAATTCTATCGTTCCCGTAAAAAGATTGCCTTTCGTTAAAAGGTAGCGACCGTTGTCATCGCGAAATATGAAACCTGTATCGATGAGTTGATCCAGCATTTCTCTCAATTTTTCCTTTTCGTCCTTTTCCTTGATACTAAAAGTCCTGCACAATTCTTTGAAAGTCATCGGCTTATAATCTTCAGATTTAAAGAAATTCTTTAGTTCAGACTTTTTCATCAAAGCTTATACCTCCTCGTGGCTTGGTTACCCAGCTATCAAGACTTGCAGCTCGGTGCATCATGACTCAATCAGACAAATAAAATTATACCACATTAAAAACCGATTTGTTACACGGTCTTTCAAAGCTTTGCGCGTTTAAGCATGGCACTACGTCGCTTGACGAAACATCCCCTGTTGGTAGAATTCTTGTAGAATTCTTTTGCCCACCGATGCTATTTTTCCAACCTCCTAGAACTTTTATAGGACGTTCGGACACCAAGCACTAATACTCAAAGGTAACGCCGAAAGGGTGGTGCTTAGATGGAGCAAAAGAGGGTCTTCTCACTGGAAACTTTCGTATTCCTCGTCGTAGTTTTCTTTATTTTCTACCTTTTTTTGGGCACTATGGGTAGTGCTAATTTTTTCAAAACCCTTATGTTAACCGCACACGATTTACTTCTAAACACCGTTTTATTCATCATGGCCGTCGCCGTACTCACAGGAGCATTTGCTGCGCTGCTTGATGAATTCGGTGTGGTACATCTCGTGCATCTTCTGCTCGATAAACTCATGAAACCGCTCTACAACCTCCCAGGTGTCGCAGCGATGGGGATACTTTCCACGTACTTTTCGGACAATCCTGCGATTATCGCGTTAGCGAAGGATAAAAAATTTCTGGCACACTTTGAGAAATGGCAAGAACCGTTGCTGTGTAATTTGGGTACCGCATTCGGAATGGGAATGATTGTATCAACATTTTTCATTGCTCAGGGTGGTCGTGTTGGTGTCAACTTAGTACCGGCCGTCATTATCGGTAACGCCGCAACAGTCATAGGAAGTATTGTGAGTGTGAGGTTGTTCGCGTTCTGGACGAGAAAACGTTTTGGTAGCGTGCACAAAGAAATAGACCACTCCACTGCGAAGTTTCGCAAGATTCGGGAAGGAAACGTGTTTGAGAGATTTCTTGAAGCGATGCTTGACGGTGGAAAGAACGGTGTGGAGATAGGCATTGGTATCATTCCAGGGGTGCTCGTCATAAGCACCTTTGTGATGATGCTCACATTCGGTCCAAAGGATCCAACGGTCGGCTATCAGGGACTTGCGTACGAAGGGATTGCGATTTTCGATAAGATGGGAAAACTACTATTCTGGCCTCTCAAAATCCTTTTCGGATTTGATTATCCCCAGCTCGTTGCGTTTCCCATCACATGCCTTGGTTCAACCGGTGCCGCACTTGCACTGGTGCCAAAATTCATGGATCAAGGACTGATAAAACCAAGTGATATTGCGGTCTTTACCGCCGTGGGGATGACCTGGAGCGGGTACTTGAGTACGCACGTGGGAATGATGGATGCACTGGGATACAGGTATTTAACAGGCAAAGCCATCCTCTCGCATACAATTGGAGGTCTTGTTGCCGGT
>JAUQPP010000018.1 GCA_030550315.1 Thermotogota bacterium
ATTATTTGTGGGAACAATCCAGTTCTTTTCAGCGCCTCTTTAAGGCTACTACCTGCTTTGACTTGCTCGTTTACTCTCGAAATAACTTCTATGAATCTCAAGTTGTTGGACGCTTTAGCTGCCATCTCAAGAGCATTAGTTAAACTTACACCGCTACTTACAAGAACACCTAAGGTTCTTGCGAATCGTTCGTTAGCCATCTTCTGTCGCAACTTTCGTATAGGAGGAACAAGGTTGGCAAAAAAGTCAGCTACTTGCTTTCCATAAACTGTCTGAAAGAATACTTTTAACGCAACTCCAATACCAGCCACGACTGGAACCACCAAATACCAACGCTGAGTGAAAAGACTGTTGAGCAACATGAGAAAGCCCAGCACACCGCTTGTTGGAGTTGCACCGAAAACCGATATAAGTCTCGGTAAAATAAAGACAGATATAACAATCACAACGACAACTGCAAAGCCAAGAATGAACATCGGGTAAGCCATGGAAGATCTTACCTGTTCCCTTAATCGGTTCACGCTTTCATAGTAATTAGCAACTTTTTTCATTGTTACATCAAGGACACCCCCTTCCTCCCCAGCTCTGACCATATTGATGAAAATCTGATCGAAAATCCCCTGACTCTGTAACGCTTCAGAAAAAGATTTCCCCCCTTTCATTTCCATAACTACCTCTTTTAAAGCTTTCCTGAACTTCTTGCTGAAAACTTCTTGTTCCGAAAGTGTAACGACTGCATCGGCTAACCTGATGCCAGCTGATATCATAGTTTCAAGTTGCCTTGCAAAAAGCACAATATCCTTTAAACGTGGTTGAAAGACCACTTTCTTAGGACCTGTATCCTTGATATCTACCTCTACAGGCTGGAGCTCAGTAACCATAATTCCCTGGCTTCTAAGCTTGTCGATAGCGTCCCTTACACTTTCTCCACTTATTTGCCCTCGAACTTTCTTTCCAGTCCGATCAACACCAACGTACCTGAAGTTCACAACCTCTCCACCTCAACTGTTCCCCCCGGTTTAATCGTAATTTTCATATCGAATAATCCAGCAAAGATTTCAGGTTCGTGTGTGGCTATTAAGTACCCTCTCCTACTTTTTCTAAAATTCTCAAGGATTCTTAAAATCGAAATAACCCCTTTTAAATCAAGTCCGGCAGTTGGTTCATCAAACATTAAAAACTCTGGATCGTGCAGCAGTATCGACGCAATCGCCACTTTTCGCTGCTCACCACCACTTAACTTGAACGGAGATTTCTTCAACACGCTTTCACTTAAGTCAACAAGTTCAAGAATCTTTAAGACCTTTTCTGTGTCATATGGCACTTTGAAATTTCTAGAGGCATACGTTATCTCATCCAAAACTGTTTCGTTAAAAAATTGCCTTTCCGGTATCTGAAACGCAACCCCAAACTTTTTCCGAAACTCGTAAGGATTATCGAATGGGTTAACACCATCGTACAACATCTTCCCAGCACTCGGTTTGATGAGTAAATCTAAAAGATTTATTAGCGTTGTCTTTCCAACACCAGTTTCTCCAACCAAAAGGATGCGGGTGTCGGTTTGAAAAGCCAGATTCAATTTTTCAAAAACTCTTTTTTCCAAATCGGTACCTTTTTCGAAAACCACTGCTACGTTTAAAAGCTCGATGAGCAACTTCAAACCCCTTCTCGCAAGTAAACATTTATTAAGTCTTCACAGATAGGTAAATGCGTATTCCGCCTTCTTTCCAAATATCCTCCGCATTTCCAAAGATTTCCCTCATATAGTTCCTAATCCGCTCGCCGCCTTTGTTGTGGTAAGCTACCAGTTGCAAAGTCCCACCAACCTTGAGATGCTCAAATGCTCCTCGAACGAGTTCCATCCAAACACTCTTTCCAGCAACAATCGGTGGGTTGGAAACGATGTGATCAAACATTTCTCCTTGCCAGGGTTTGTACAAATGTCCTTGCCTGATATCAGCCTCAACGTTATTATCCTTCGCGTTAATTTTCGCAAACTCAACAGCCCTCTTGTTTATATCCGACATACATAAATCAATTGAGGGATTTTCCTTCTTCAAGACTATGCCAATTACGCCGTATCCGCACCCAATATCGAGAACCCTGCCGCTAACTGGATTAAGATGATTTATTAAGATTTCCGTGGCCTTGTCAATCGCACCGTAAGAATATACCCCGGTTGGTGTTTTAAACTTGTACGTATGCCCGTTCTTTAAAGTGAGCACGACTTCCCTCACTTTCAGCTTCGATGTTGGTTCTTCGGTATAGTAGTGCTCAAATTCGCGTGATTTCCTTTCTTTATTTTCTCTTTCCATATCTTTTATTGCACACCTCCGAATTTCAAAATTCACACTCTAGCTATTTTGAATATGTTCTCTTTTAAGCTTCTTTTCATCAAGTCTCCTCATTAATTTCACAAAAATCTCCGTAAGTACATAAAACGCGAAAAGGGATATTATCAACAAGGCATATCCAGTAATAGCTATTTTAATCGCAATTACCATTCCTGAAGCCATTTCCTCACTTCCCTCCAAGGGATGTTACCAAAATAACCAAAATACCACCAGCCAACACGGAACCAATCTGCCCAGCAACGTTTGCCGCAACCGCGGGCATAAGGAGGTAGTTGGTTGGATCCTCTTCTCGGGCAATTTTGTAAATCACTCTTGCGGACATCGGGAACGCTGAAATTCCAGCCGCACCAAGCATCGGATTTATTTTGTTTCTCAAGAATAGGTTTAAAAACTTTGCAAAGAGCACACCACCGGCTGTGTCAAAGATAAATGCTAAAAGCCCCATCAAGAGTATGAGGAACGTTTGTGGACGCAAAAATTTCTCCGCAGTCAATGTGGAACCGATCGAAAGACCAAGGAATATCGTGACAAGATTTGCAAGTTCGTTTTGCGCCGATTTAGCCAAAGCATTCACAACTCCGGACTCTTTAAGCAAATTACCAAACATCAAAAAGCCTATTAGCGCCGCTGCACTTGGTGCAAGCAAGCTTGCGACAATAGTAATTGCTATTGGGAAGATTATTCTTACCGTCTTGCTAACCTTTTTATGACTCAATGCCATTTTAATTTTTCTCTCTTCGCTCGTTGTTAGAGCTTTTATCACCGGAGGTTGTACTATAGGAACGAGTGACATGTAAGAATAGGCAGCAACGGAAATCGGCCCCAGCAATTCTTTTGCGAACCTACCTGCAACGTATATAGCTGTTGGACCATCCGCGGCCCCAATAATTCCTATCGAAGCTGCTTGTTTAATGTCAAAGCCAACGAGCGTTGCAACGACCATAGTGGCAAAAATACCGAACTGGGCAGCTGCTCCAAAGAGAAACATGATGGGGTATTCAAACAAGGGTCCAAAGTCTATCATCGAACCGATTGCAATAAATATGAGGAGTGGAAAAATTTCGGTCGATATACCGACATCAAAAAAGATGTTAAGAACTCCACGATGAAGCACACCGTCAACTATTTGGTCCAACACAGACGAGCCTGGGATGTTGACCAGAATAGTCGAGAAACCAATTGGCAGGAGTAAGGTGGGCTCGTACTCTTTCTTGATTGCCAGGTACATTAACCCAAGACCTACAAAAATCATCACCAAATTTCCAAATGGCACCATTTCCCAGGCTGTCTCCTTCCTGTGTCTTTTCTAAACCATTTGCTTTGATCGGCCCCCAAGGCTTTTCGGAAACCTTATCAAAATTATATCAAAAAGTCGGCAATTTTGCAAACATTTGTACACATATGTTGAATTTTGGCAAATTTGTGCTATAAAGAGAGCGGTGGATACCGCACTTTTGGGGGGAAACTTATGACGACTTACTGGAAAAAGTGGGTAGTTCGTGGAATCGTGCAAGGGGTTGGGTTTCGACACTTTGTTAAGACCGTAGCACGTGCACTTGGTGTAACAGGTTATGTCAGAAACGAGCTGGATGGTAGTGTCACCGTCGTGGCTGGCGGTAATATGGAACAACTCAACGAACTGAAGAGAAAGATATTAGAGGGCAACGGTTGGAGCTATGTTTCTGAGATAGAAGAATTCGATTTGCCCCCTCAAGAATACAAAGATTTTCATGTAGAGTTTTAGAATCGTTGCAGAATCGAAAATTTCGATAAGGAGATGGATGAGCATGAATGCCGTAATCTTCGGATTACAGTGGGGAGATGAAGGAAAGGGAAAGATAACAACGAAACTTTCTCGTGACTTTGATTTTGTTGTTCGTTACAGCGGTGGCAGCAATGCTGGACATACGGTCGAATATCCTGATTTCAAACTTATTCACCATCTTGTTCCTTCTTTCGATGTCAGAGCAAATGTTAAAGGCTACATATCCAACGGTGTTGTAGTTGATCTTGGAGTGCTAAAGCGGGAAATCGAGGAATTGATGAGTAAAGGTATAGAGGTTGAAAACAGACTCTTTATTTCAAACTTGTGTCATGTTGTGCTGCCTTTTCACAAATTACTGGATGAGAAACTTGAGTCAGTGAAAGGGAGTAAGGCGGTAGGTACTACAAAGCGCGGAATTGGACCGTCCTATGCTGACAAAGCCCATCGAGTTGGTCTCAGGTTGTGCGATTTCGAAAACGAGATAATTCTAGATGAAAAGTTGGAATTCATTGCAATGTTCTACGAAAGTGTTTACGATATTTCGGATATATCCTTTGATGAAGTCCTTCATGACTACCAGTACATATCAAAATTTGTCATTTCTCCCATTCAGTTCAGGAAAGATTATCGCGATGCTTCTTTACTTTTCGAGGGGACACAAGGTGTGTTGCTTGATGTAGACGTGGGAACTTACCCGTACGTGACATCTTCGTACTGCAGCACAAGTGGTGTTGAAGCAGGATTCGGTTTTCCTGTTACGGTAGACAAGAAGATTGGAGTGTTTAAAGCGTACCTGACACGTGTAGGTGAGGGACCATTTCCCACGGAACTTTATGGCTCGGAGGGTGAAGTACTCAGACGTGTTGGTGGGGAATATGGTGCGACAACGGGAAGACCCAGAAGGTGTGGCTGGCTTGATTTACCACTCTTGAGATATGCAATAGAAGTATCCGGTTGCGATGAGATGATTATTACAAAAGCTGATGTGCTGAGTGGATTCGAATATGTGAAGGTTGGAGTAAACTACCGGTTAGCAGGTCGTAAATTGGAAATGCCGTACAATCTACAGGTTCTCTCTGAAGTTGAGGTCGATTACGTAAAACTACCTGGTTGGAAAAATTTGGAAGATTCTAACTTCGATGGGTTTTTGAAGTTTATAGAATCCGAGGTTGGGTGTAAAATAACGATGGTTTCAACGGGTCCCAGGGTAGATGATATCGTTGAGCGTTAAGATTAGGTTTTTTGGTAGCCTATGTGATTTGACCAAGGGTAGGCATTTGTTTGAATTCGTTCCTGGCGTAAATCAAACGATTAAAGATTGCATTGAAAGACTTGGCGTACCTCACACCGAGGTGTCTTTTATAACGCTTAACGGGAGTTTTGTTGATTTTTCAAGGGTCGTCTGTGATGGGGAAACCTACTTCGTTTATCCGGAAAGCGATTTGCCCATTGAGGATGTTTATTTGGTTTCCCCGAGATTCGTTGGTGAACCCAGGTTTGTGCTTGATATTCACCTTGGGAAACTTGCAAAACTGCTCCGAATCTTTGGAATCTACGCCGAGTACGGCATCTTGGATGATGACGAGATTGTTGCTCGAGGAGTTAGTATGGGCTACGTAATTCTCACAAAGGACCGTAAGCTGCTAATGAGAAAAGAAATCAAATACGGCTACGTTGTGCGCAGCGATGACCCTTATGAACAGTTCGATGAAGTTTACCGAAAGTACAATTTGGGAAAATGGGCAAGCCCGTTCAGCAGGTGTCTTGTTTGCAACGGAGAGATATTGGAAGTTGATAAGCGGGTTGTCGAGGGAAGGGTACCAATTCGGGTGTTTGAGCTTAACGAAAGGTTTGGAGTTTGCAGCTCCTGCGGAAAAATTTATTGGCCTGGTACGCATTACGAACACATGGAAGCCTTCGTTTCTCGATATCTGCCCCGCCGTGTGCTGGATCCTTTTTGACATCAACCTCACCGCTGCTCGCAACGAAAAGTTACCACCCAGCCCTCATATATACTTATCGATAGTAGTTAACGTATCGTTAGTATCTGGTATTATTAATTAATTTAGGGTGGTAAAATGGTAAGTTTACCTTTTTGTAACACAAAAACCTTTTATTGACGCGTCACTTGGCGACATATTACAACTTACCGCTTTTTTGTTACAACTTACCAGGGTGGTAAGTTTTTTCTGAAAAGCAACTTTTTGTGAGCTTTTTCGTGCGGTAAGTTTTCTTTTTAGGTATATATAAAAGAAAAATTGCGAGTTAGGTTGGTCTAAAAATTGTGATAAATTTCACAATCGGTAAATTGGTAAGTTTTTTATTGAGAACGACTCTCAAAAAGTTGATGCACCACAATTGATAGTAGTAGTCGTAATATCGTGTACCTTAGTTTGTGTTTTGTGAAAAAAAGAACTTACCGGAAACTTACCACTCTGCTACATGTTGAGTAAAAAAACTTACCACCACTTGCCGTAGTATACCATTGTATCAAAGTGGTGTGGTTCAATTTTTATTTTTTCGTTGTATAATATTTTCGCCGATGAATTTTGCGAGCAACAAAAAATCTGTCAGTGGTAGAGGATTCAAATGCCCAAAATCTTTGTGAGGGTAATTTTTTATTTGATATTTCTAGTTTCGATTTTTTTGCTGATTTTGAGTGTGCGATTTGTTTTGAAAATAAAGAACGCTCCACTTGTGGTTGTGGAACCATTGGGAAAGGCGGTTATCGTGAACGGGAAAAGATTTGAAGGGCCTTTGGCTTTGAAAAGAGGACGTTACTTGATTCAGGGAGAAAGCACGCTGAAGATTTTTGGGAACCGGATAAGGATAGTTAGAATTCCCATTTTTGAGGTGGAGATAAAATGGGAGAAGTGAGGAATGTTGAACTTGTGAACCTCGTAATTTTCATGTTTTCTGTCCATGTTGATTACTGGCTTGAAACTATCAAAGGTGAGCTTGAAGGAGAGTTTGGCCCCATCGATTATGTGAGTGACCTTTTGGACTTTGAAAAATATACGCTGTATTACAGTGAAGAAATGGGCTCTGGCTTAATGGGACGTTTGATAAGTTTTGAAAGACTTATCCATCCGTCCCTCCTGTCGTTGATTAAGTTAAAGACTAACGAAATTGAACACAAATATGCTATCGAAGGAAAGCGCAGGTTTAATTTGGATCCAGGTTATGTTCACCATATGCAATTTGTTCTTGCGACAACCAAGATGTGGCCGCATCGAATATACATTGGAAATGGAATATACGCCGAAACAACGCTTTTGTACGTCAACGGTAGGTGGAAGGATTACGATTTTACGTACCCAAACTACAAGGAACCTGAGTACAAAGCCGAATTAAGTAAGATAAGGGAGCTTTACCTCGAAAAACGCAAAAGGTTTTTAAAACTATTAAGAAAACAATGATTCGTTTAAGATCGTTAACCAAGCACTTAAGGAGGACGTGGAAAATTGAAGCTCTACATAGTAACCCTCGGATGCCCAAAAAATGAAGCCGATTTTTCTCTTTTCAAATATCATTTGCTCCAGTCCGGCCACGAGATTGTCGAAGATGTTGAGGATGCCGAAGGGGTAGTTATCAACACTTGCGGGTTTATCTTGGATGCCAAGCGTGAGTCCATAGATACTATCCTTGAATTCGTTGAGTACAAGAAAAAAAGACCGGATTTTAAGATTTTCGTAGTCGGTTGTCTTGTGCAGCGATACCTTAACGAACTGGGTGCGGAACTACCTGAGGTCGACGGTTGGTTTGGTGTTATTCCACCAAAAACACTCGCTGAGAACATTGATCGGATTTCTAAGTACATCACGGATCCGATAGCTGTTTATCGTTTCGAAGGACGCATCGATGATAAGATGCCTTATGCGTATGTCAAGATCGCCGATGGGTGTGACAGAACATGTACTTTTTGCACCATACCAAAGTTCAAGGGGGGTTTTGTGAGTAGGGAGATCGAAGATATCGTTGCGGAGGTACAGTACCTTCTTTCAAAGGGAAAGCGAGAAATCATTCTGGTGGCACAGGATACAACAGGTTACGGAATCGATAACTACGGTTATCAGGCCCTGCCAAAGTTGCTGGAGAGGTTAAGTACGCTCGATGGGGAATTCTGGATTCGCGTTATGTATATGCATCCAGATCATGTTACCGATGAAATCATCGACGCATTTTCCCACAATAAGGTCCTGAAGTATTTTGATGTGCCAGTGCAACACGGCAGTGACAAGATTTTAAGGCTGATGGGACGTTTGAAAACTTCTGCTGAGCTCAAGGAACTTTTCGAAAAGATTCGCGAACGTTATCCTGAGGCCGTGTTGCGCACCTCAGTTATTATTGGATTTCCTGGCGAAACACGTGAAGATTTTGAGCAGCTTCTTGATTTTATCAGGTACGTTGAGTTCGATAAGCTTGGTGCGTTCCTGTACTCGGAAGAAGAGGACGCTGCTTCCGCAAAGCTTCCGGGGAAAGTCTCCAAAAAGGTAGCTCAGAGTCGCTTGGACAAGTTGATGGAACTCCAAGCTGAGATTTCGTTCATCAGAAACAGGAGATACCTTGGTAAGGTCATCGATGTTCTTTTTGAGGAAATGGTAGAAGGAGTCTTGATAGGTCGTGGTTACATGGACGCACCAGAGGTCGACGGTAACATTTTTGTCAAAGCCACGAGGCCCTTGGAGGAGATAAAAGGCTTTGCGAAGGTCCTGGTTTATGAAACCGATACTTACGATTTGGAGGGAGAGCTTGTTGAGTAAAAGTTCGGCACATCAGAAGGGATCTTCGGTCGAGCGTTCCGTGGTTTTTAACATTCCAAACACGATTAGCTGGATTCGTATAGTTGTAACTGGGTTCATCGTGTTTTTTTTGTATCTGGAGCAAAACTTTGTAGCGCTCATTCTGTTTCTTTTTGCGTCCATTAGTGATTATTTTGACGGGTACATCGCAAGGAAAACAGGTCAAGTTACGAACCTCGGAAAGGTTCTTGATCAAATGAGCGATAAGATTCTAATAACCTCTGTACTTGTGGTCTTTACCGAAATGGGTTTAGTGCCTGGATGGCTTGTTGTTACAATGGTCTTTAGAGACACTCTCGTGAGTGTTGTTCGGATAATGGCTTCAGAGGTTGGAAGGATTGTTGCGGCGAACTACTTTGGGAAGTTGAAGACGGTCTCACAGATCGTGCTTGTTGTTGGTTTGTTCTTGCAGGTTTTGTGGTTTCCGAAGTTTGAAACCTTGAACTCGGTACTTGTGTATGTAACAACATTTTTCACGGTAATTTCAGGTATCGTGTACGTTTACCAAAATCGCGAACATTTGAACCGGTAGCAAGTAGCAAAGATACGTGAACTTTGGAGGGATTATATGCGAACGTTTGTTGCGATAGATGTTAACTCCGAGATCAGAGAAATTGCTCAAGAAGTGATGGAAAAACTTCAGAACGCGGGATTCAAGGCTAACTGGACAAAGCCCGAAAATCTTCATTTAACTCTCTTTTTCATGGGCGAAATGGATGAGCGGCACGTGGATAAGATGGCGGATGTTTTAAATAAGCGATTACTTGGGTTCCCGTCTTTTAGCACCGTGCTTGCGGGTATTGGGTACTTTAAATTTAAACACGCACCGAGGGTGATATTTCTCAAGCTGGAGCCAACAAAGTCGCTCCAAAAAATGTACTTAGAGATGAAATCCGAGCTGACGAAGAACAAATTCAAATACGACGATCAGGGGAACTTTGTTCCCCACGTGACGCTCGCACGTGTTAAGGAGTACCCCAGCAATTGGGAAACGATTGTTTCTGAGATGGTTGTTCCAAAGATTACTCTCGTTATCGATGGTTTTACTATCTACAGCTCGACGTTGACACCACAAGGACCCATTTACAAGTGGGTCTACAAGTCAAAGTTTGAAGGGGGCTTAGAGAAAAATGTCCGGTGACGCGAGAAAGGAAGTTCTCAAAAAGGCCATAAGCAAAATTGAGAAGACTTACGGAAAAGGTTCAATAATGATTCTTGGTGAGGAGAATCTTGCGCAAAATTTGGAGGTCATTCCGAGCGGCTCTTTGGCCATTGACATTGCTTCGGGTGTTGGTGGTTATCCACGCGGCAGAATTATCGAAATATACGGTCCGGAATCAAGTGGGAAGACGACGATAGCGTTGCACGCGATCGCCTCAGTCCAGAGACAAGGCGGAATAGCGGCATTTGTCGATGCCGAACATGCGTTGGACTTGAACTATGCACGGAACCTCGGTATTAACCTCTCAGAATTACTCGTTTCCCAGCCAGACTATGGCGAACAAGCGCTTGATATAGTGGATGAACTTGTAAGGAGCAACGCTGTAGATTTGATAGTTATCGACTCCGTTGCTGCTCTCGTACCACGTGCGGAAATTGAGGGTGCGATGGGCGATACTCAGGTGGGACTTCAGGCAAGGTTGATGTCTCAAGCTCTTAGAAAACTGGCAGGAAACGTCAACAAATCGAAATCGGTTGTCATATTCATCAACCAGACGCGAATGAAGATTGGCGTTATGTACGGTAACCCGGAGACCACAACGGGTGGAATGGCTTTGAAATTCTACGCAACGATGAGGATAGAAGTCAGATCAGCTGGAAAGATTCTTGAAGGTAACGAGCATATCGGAAATGAAATCTCGATAAAATTCGTTAAGAACAAGGTAGCACCACCGTTCAAAACCGCGACGGTTGACATTATCTATGGAAAGGGTATTGTTAGGGAAAATGAGCTTTTCAACATTGGTCTTAGCGAAGGTTTGATTGATAGGAGGGGAAGTTGGTTTACGTACGAGGATCTCAGTGGAAAAGAACACTCACTCGGTCAGGGTAAGACAAATGCGGTGAGCTATTTGGTTGATCACCCCGAGATCGCAGATGAAATAGAAAAGCGAATACGCGAGAAGTATTTTGGTGGGGCAAAACTCGAGGGTCAAGATGAGGAATAAGGGGAATAAGAAAACCGTTCGACGGGATCCACTTGCTGATGCCCTAAGGTTCATAAAGTTCCGTGCGAGATCGGAATGGGAAGTTAGAAATAAGCTTAAATCAAAGGGTTACTCGACTGAGGAGATTGAGAAAACTTTGGAGATACTTAAATTAAGAGGGTTCATCGACGATGCCAAGTTCGCGTACCTCTATGCGTACGATGCTCTAACTGTTCACCACAAAGGTCCGTACAGAATTAGGTACGAACTCAGAATGCTACACGTGGATGAATATTTGATCGAGGATGCCGTTGCTAAAGTACTGTCGGAAGTGGATGTTTCAGAAATCGTTCGAAAACTCATTGAAGGGTTGGACGAGCGCAAAAGGCGCGAGAAACTTTACAGGCACGGCTTTGACACCGAGTTATTCGAAGGTTAAGTGAAGACAAAAGACATTTCAAAAGATCAGGAGGTGGATGATGATGGAAGTTTTGATATACATCATTGTCGGTATAATGGGAATTTCCGCGGGAGTCTTGGTTGGATGGATCGTTGGTAGTAAAGTAGGTAAGAAAAAAGCTGAAGTGGAGATCGAAGAGCAGCTCAAGAAGACAAAGCAAGATGCTGAATCAATCATAAAAGAAGCTGAAAAGGAAGCTTTGGAAATAAAGAAAAAAGCCATAATCGAAGCACGCGAAGAGGCACACTTGATTCGTGAGGAAATCGAGAAAGAGCGTAGGAGAAGAGAAGAAGAAATAAAGCAGCTTGAGGACCGACTCCTCAAACGTGAGGAAATGTTAAGCAAGCGTGAAGAGTTACTTGACAAGCGAGAAAGCTTCGTTGAAAACTTGAAACTTGAACTGGAAGCAAAGGCCAAGGAACTTGAGCAGAAAGAGAAGGAAATCCATGAGAAATTCATACAGTTAGCCGGTCTCACCGCTGAACAGGCACGAGAAATGGTACTCCAAGAGGCGCGAGAAAAGTACGAACATGAGATCGCGAAAATCTACGTCCAAATAAAGACGCGCTACGAGGAAGAGGTAGATAAGTACGCCAAAAAAATCATTGCGGATGCCATTCAACGCTATGCTCCTGAGTACACTGGTGAAGTTACAATTAGCACAGTTGCCTTGCCCAACGACGACATGAAAGGTCGACTTATCGGTAGAGAAGGTAGGAACATCAGGACGTTTGAAAAAATCACGGGTGTTGACCTCATTATCGATGATACTCCGGAAATGGTCACACTCAGTTCTTTCAACCCGCTTAGAAGAGAAATCGCTCGAAGAACAATCGAAAAACTTGTTCAGGATGGTCGTATCCACCCGGCAAGGATAGAGGAGATGTACGAGAAGGCGAAAGCGGAAATAGAGCGTGAGATAAAGGAAGTGGGTCAGGAAGCAGTTATCACTGTTGGTGTTGGAGGACTCCATCCGGAAATCATCAAGTTACTCGGCCGTTTGAAATTTAGAACAAGCTACGGTCAAAATGTTCTCGCTCACTCTATAGAAGTTGCTCAGATTGCGGGCCTTCTGGCTGCGGAACTTGGCCTGAACGTTGATAAAGCCAAACGCGGAGGTTTGTTGCACGATATTGGTAAAGCGGTTGACCATGAAGTTGAAGGTTCACACACAGTTATCGGTGCGGAGTTGTTAAAGAGGTACGGTGAATCCGACGAAATTATCAACATGATCATGGCCCACCACGGTGAAGAGGAACCGATGACGCCAGAGGCGGCAATTGTCACGGCTGCCGATGCGATATCGGCTGCAAGACCTGGTGCGCGTAGGGAGGACATAGAAAGTTACATCAAACGTCTCATGAAGCTCGAAGAAATTGCAAAAAGCTACAAGTACGTCGAAAATGCGTATGCAATTCAAGCTGGTAGGGAAATACGTGTCATCGTCCAGCCAGAAAAAACCGACGACGCAACCATCGAAAAGATGGCACACGATATCGCTATGAGGATCGAGAACGAACTCCAGTATCCGGGGGTTTTAAAGGTTGTTGTGATAAGGGAAAAGCGCTCAATAGCGTACGCAAAGTGATATAAAATTTAATAAAATTTGGTACCTGGAGGTAAGCATGAGTATCATACTTGGAAGTCTTGCATTCGCGGTAGCCACGTTTCTCTCACGCTTGCTCGGTCTTTTACGAGACATGTTGATGGCTTCCAAGTTCGGAACAAGCTGGGAAGCGGATGCGTACTTCGTTGCCATCCTCTTCCCGTTCTTTTTAAGACGTGTATTTGGGGAAGGAGCGATGACTTCCGCTTTTGTGCCACTCTACAGCGAGTCCAAAGACAAAAATGAGTTCCTGTCTTCGGTTCTCACAGGTTTTACGCTTATCTTAATTGTTATCGTTTCAGTTTCGATGGTTTTCCCAGAAATCGTGGTTTACATGTTTAGTTCCGGGGCGCCGGAGCGTACAAAGGAACTTACAAAAACGTTGGTGCGTATTACCGCTCCATCAATACTTTTCGTATTCTGGTGGGCAATAGCGTACTCCATTGAAAACACGAGAGGAAGATTCTTCTATCCAGCCCTAACACCGATTTACCCAAACCTCGTGATGATAATCCTAATGCTTATTCCAGGACTCGGAATTTACGGACCAACCTGGGGTTTCTTAATAGGGGAAGGCATTGCGTTCGCAAGCCTCACTTACACGTTACGAAAACATAAGTTACATATAACACTTTCGCACTTTGGTGAGTTTCTCAAATACTTTTTTCCAAGTTTCCTGGCGATGTCTGTGTCTCAAATCAACAGCATTGTCGATACAAACGTAGTCTCTTACTACAGCTCGACAAATAGAGGAGGTGTTTCGTACCTCCAATATGCATCGAGGTTCTACATGCTTCCTTATGGGCTTTTTGGTGTGGCCGTAGCCACAGTTATTCTTTCTACTATCAGCAACGATAGGGAGAACTACAAACAACACTTACGAAAGGGAATAACATCGACGTTGTTCTTCACGCTTCCCGCAGCTATCGGACTTGTCGTACTCTCCCAGCCGATAATACGGCTTTTTTACGAGTATGGAAAATTCACAGCCCACGACACAAAAATAACGGCTCAGGTGCTTTCAGCGTACGCGAGCGGTTTGCCCTTCTACGGGGTTTACTCCACGATGTCAAGGGCAAGGCATGCGCTGAAAGATATGACAACACCACTGCGTGCCACGGTTCTCGTTGCCACTGTAAATGTCGTACTCGATTTGGCAGTCGGATTAAAATACGGACCTGTAGGCGTTGCGTTGGCCACCAGTATCGCAGGACTTGTAGGGTGTGTTTACCTGGTCTTGAAAGAACGCGAAAAAGACTTGTTTGAGTCCGAAAATATTTATGTCGTTATTTCTTCGACGGCGATGGGATTACTCACGTTTTGGTTTTCAACACTATCTTCAAGAAGGTTCTGGGTACTTTTCTCCACACTTTTTGGAGTAGTTGTGTACCTTTCAATCTCTTTCCTGTTCTTCAGACGCAAACTTACGAGCTTTCTGAAACTCAAAAAGGGTTGAAAGGGGAGAAGTATGATAGGCGAAGAGCTTGAAGTACTTTACGAAGTAGACAGCACCAACGAATTTTTGAAGCGAAATTACCGCTCGTTTCACGATGGTGCAGTTGTTGTGGCTATAAAACAAACTGCGGGGAAAGGACGGTTTGGCAGAACTTGGTATTCTCCAGAGGGTGGCCTTTGGTACTCGGTTCTCTTCAAGCCAAAGATACACATCGGATTGCACGTATACACCAAGATCTTTTCTATTTCCATTGCTGAAGTACTTAAGAAGTTGAAAGTAAAGGTCACCATTAAGTGGCCAAACGACATATACTACGAGGGAAAAAAATTGGCCGGAATCCTAGCGGAGGCGGTTTCGGAAAACAACAGAGTAGTTGCCATAGTTGTTGGTGTGGGTATCAACGTTAACAACGCTATTCCGGATGAACTGAAGGATGTCGGCATATCTCTCTCGCAAATTCTCAAGAAAAAGGTTAAAATAACGTACCTTCTTGACGAGATAAACAAGTATGCGTGGCACTTACTTGTTACTTACAGGAACGAACCGGAGAATATAACAAAGCTGTGGAAGAAATATCTCCATCCAAAAGAGGGATACCAGATAAAGTTCAGACGTGACGGAGAGATTCTCGAAGGTACGATTTTGAAAATCTCAGACGAAGCAATGTACATCGACGTGGGAGGCAGGGTACATGTTGTTCAAAGCATTCACGAACTCGTTGAATGACCAAAGGCAATCAACGATAACATTCTTGGCACTAACGTTAATTTTAATCTCCGCTTCTGTTTTTCCGGAAAGCATCTACGATTTAATCCAGCAAAAGGCTCCTATCAATTCTTTCACTGGGGTTTACTTCGTAGACGTTGACGGTACAGTGCTTGTCGAGTACAACGCTCATAAACTGTTCACACCAGCTTCGTTGACAAAGATTTTCACAACGCTATTAGCCTGGGAGGTACTTGGCCCGGATTTTAGGTACACAACTACGTTTTACATTCCTGCTGGTAGTACACGACCGACCATCAAGGGGAACGTTGTTATCAAAGCTAACGGCGACCCTTCTATGAGTGTGGACATACTCAGGCAGAACCTGAAGAAATTCAAGGACGATGGATATACGAGAATTGAAGGAAACATTGTTGTCGACAACTCGTTTTTCTCCAATGAGCGATGGGGAATTGGGTGGGAATGGGATTACAAGAATCCGTACATAGATGCCCTAGTACTAAGGGAGTACGTAACAAGCTTCTCGGCTAATGATAAAAGCGCGATGGCACTTTTTTATGGAAACCAAGTTAAACAAATACTTACTTCCTACGGAATTGAAGTGACTGGAAGCGTTATTGTTGGCAAACTTACATCCGGATACGTGGAGTATATTGCTATCCGGTCAAGCGCTTTGAAGTCGCTTATAGATATCGCGAATAAGTTCAGTAGTAACTCTTATGCGGAGCAAATCTTTAGAACTGTTGGACTAAGACTTTACAACCTCGGCAGCACGCAGAATAGCATTAAGGCTATGGATGATTTTGTAAAACGGCTCTTCGGGGATGTTTATCCATACAGGATTGTTGATGGTTGCGGTCTGTCCACTTATAACTTGATTACCCCCTACATGGTTACACAGACACTTCTTTATGCGTACAGAAATCATGGAGGATTGGATGGCTTCATATCGACGCTAGCACTTGGCGGAAAGGAAGGTACCATGGAAAAGAGACTCGGTGATATATTCGTGCGTGCAAAAACTGGCACACTCCAGGGTGTTTCCAATATTGCGGGTATCATGCGAACAAAAACTGGTCGAATAGTGTTTTTTTGCATCATGGTGAACAATTTCACAGCTCCGACGTACATGATAATGGCCTTCCATGATGAGCTTATTAGGTACGTTTGGAACAATTACTAGGGTCTGATTAATAAAATCCAGATAGCCATTTCTCTTGAAGTTCAAACTTTTGGAGTGAACGAACAAAGTCTCAGAGAGAGGATAGTAGCTACTATCAGTAACAAAAACACAAGGAGGTATCGGATGTATGGCACAAGGTTGTCCCTCTCTCCAACGTAACCTCCAAAACTGTACGTGTACGTATACCTCATGCGACAAACGTGGTAAGTGCTGCGAGTGTGTGGCTTATCATCGTAGACTCGGTGAGATTCCAGGTTGTTTCTTTACCAAAGAGGGCGAGCGTACGTGGGATAGATCGCTCGAAAACTTCATTCGCGATAGGACAAGAAATAGATAAACTTTCATCAGTCACTCCAATGTGGAACGCTCATTCTAAACGTTGCGTTCCACATTGGTTGTGGAAGCTCTTTTCATCGAATCTCGTTAAATTCTTCGTACTCCTGCCCCTCCTGTCTTTGTTCCCACTTCTGTCCCAAACATGCTTCCCTCTAGATTTTCAATTCTTCGGGCACAGGGATGTGATTTGGCGTATTCGCTTCGATGTTCAGTACATTTACACCTCCAGTGCCGACGGTTCGCTTAAGGTGTGGGATGAGAACTTGCACCTACTGCAAAGCATTCCTACACACGATTCCTGGGCACGTGCTCTAGCTATAAATGACAAATTCGTTGCTGTGGGTGGGTACAAACCGGACAACACGATAAAGATCTTTGATAAAAACACTTTCAAGGTGCAAAAAGTACTGAAGATTCATTCTGGTTCGGTCTTCACACTTGAATTTTACGGAGACATCTTGGTGTCAGGTGGATCAGATAACTGGATAATCCTCACCGATACAAAGACATGGGTCTCAAAGTTTTTAAAAATCCACGATGCATGGGTACGCGAAATCATGGTAGTGAAAAAATCTCTTGTGTCTGTCGATGATCTTGGAAAAGTGGCGGTTACTGATTTAGAAAGCCTCTACGTACTTAAGCAATTTCGAGTTGATGGACTAATAACCTCGGCCACTTCTGATGGAGTATCGCGATGCTTCTTCGGAGATTCGAAGGGAAACATCTGGATTCTGGACTTGACAACCGGCCAGCTTTTCAAAAGGGTTGTCGAATCAGGCAAAGAGATACCCATTGAGGCACTTGAGTACATCAATGGCCAGCTGTACTGTGGAATGGCTAATTTACTCTACAGGTTCGAAACTCGTGAAAATGATTTAAAGTTGCTTAACAAATTCAACGCATCACCTATTGATGTTACAACTGTAAAATTATTCAAGGGAAAAATTTTCGTGGGGAACAAGTACGGAGAACTTTATGTTTACACCCCCGAAGGACGGTACTTGAGAAAATCACAGCGATACGGCCAAACCCAAATCAAGATTTCGACTTATGGAAAACTCCTTGTTGTCGGTAAGGAGTCCGGGGATTTGGAACTCTATGACAACGAAACTGGGAAGCTTCTTTGGAAGCTTGCCCTACGTTCTCCAGTCAGATCCGTCATGTTTGATAAGTCCGACAAGGAGGGAGTAACTGTTGGATGTGCTGATGGAATGTTAGCTTTCGTATCATCTGGAAAGTTGACAAGGGTTCTTAAATTCAGCGATGCAATAATTTCGCTTTCCGGAATGAATCGGCATGTTTTAGCTGGAACGAATCAACAATTGCTCTTAATAGATGTAGGACGGCCGTCGCCGGTTGTTCGTACGTTTAACATTAACGGTTGGGTGACAGCTATTAAAGTGGTTTCTTCGAAACCTCCAAAAGTGTACGCAGGCACAAACACCGGCGAGGTTTACATCTTTGATCTTTCCGGCACGTTTTTGAAACTCTCTGGAAAAATTCAGCTTGATAATGGAATCGTCGGTTTTGCGGAAATTGGGTTAAAGAGTATTGTTGCACTGACTTACTCGGGAAAGTTGTACGTGGTTGAAGATAATCGCTCACGTTTACTTACATCTGTGGAACCTCCGGTGTACGCACTTTCAACTGCGGGAAACGAAGTGCTTGTTGTTGGTGGTGCAGCTTACTCAGTGAATTTATCAAATACGTCCTTGGTACGGAAAATCTTTGAATCCGAAGTACCTTTCGTTGATTGCAAGTATTTAAATGGTCACTTGCTTTTGGCACTTTCCAACGGCCGGGTACTAGATGTCGAGTACATCCCCGGCAAATCTCCAAGGTTGGTGAAAGGCTACGTTCCGGAGTTATCCCCGTTCATAGTAATTCAGGTTATAGATAAAGAAAACATAGTCTGCGGCCACGAAAATGGAGAGATCTCCTTATGGAAAAAAATAGGTCCAAAAACTAAGTTCGAACTTGATAAAATTCTCGTGGACCACGCAACATCTGTGAGGGATCTTGTCGCGTTCAAAAATTACATACTCTCTGCTTCTTCAGATCGAACGATAAAAGTGTGGGATAGGAAAGGTGGGAGATTGCTCAACACTGTAACGTGTCACAACTCGTACGTTTGGGCACTTGAAGAGGCCGGAAATGTGTTAATATCCGGTGACTGGGAAGGTAAGGTATATATCTGGGATATTTCAGCCGCACCGGAAAATTTAAAGAAGCTCGCCGAATACAACATTGGAAGTTCGGTGTCAGATCTTAGATATTGGAAAGGGAGCATTGTATTCTCCACACTCGAAGGCGAAGTGGGCATTGTACGGAACAATCAAGTGGTAAAAAAACGAGTTGCGAAACAAACTTTGTGGACGATAAGCATCGGCAAAGAACACATTTTTGCTGCTGGTTGGGACGGTATCGTCTTCGTACTTGATGGAAGTTTGAACTTAGTTGCGCGTTTGAAAGCTCACAATTCCACGATTTTCAAGCTCGAAAGGTTTAACAACATCCTTTTAACAGCCGGTTCAGATAATCTGATAAAGATCTGGGAAATCTCAGAAGACGGTGGTAAAATTACGCTAAGGTTGAAATATACATACTCGGACTTTCGTCAGTCAATACTTGCGGTGGCATTCTCGAAAGAAACGGAAGAAGTAATCGTCTCGCAAGGACGGGAACTGGTGGCGTTCAAAATCAACGGAAAGGGAGGTACAAATTGATATGGAACGGACGATAAGTAGTATGGAGATATTCAAAGGAGTACTGCTTCATGTTTTGAAAGACGAAGTTGAACTTGAAAACGGTGTACACAGCACTAGGGAGTTTGTCCTACACCCCGGTGCCGTTGCAATTGTACCTATAACTGAAGATGGAAAGGTGGTACTCGTTGAGCAATACAGGTATCCAATAAAACAAAAACTACTCGAAATACCGGCTGGCAAGCTTGACAAACCGGGAGAGGATCCCTTGGAATGTGCAAAACGCGAACTAGAAGAAGAAACTGGATATACAGCGAGTGATTACATTTACCTGGGATGTATACACACAACGCCGGGGTTTTCGAACGAGATGATACACATCTACTTAGCACGAAAACTCGAAAAAGGGTGCATGAACCCCGACGAGGATGAAATCCTGAAAGTTCACGTTGAGGATTTCCAGGAAGTCTTGAAGAAATGTATAAGCGGTGAGATAACCGATGCTAAAACACTTGCAGGTATTTTCAGAGCGTACTTCTTTCTCAAAAATTCGAGAAACTTGGAGGAGTGATTACGGAAATGGTTAAGGTAATTATCAATGGTACGGAAACACTTTACCAAGCAAGTGACTTTGAAAACTTCAGTGATTTTCTCAGGAAACTAATCCCCGAAGGACAGGTACTCAAGACCTTGAAAATAAACGGCAAAGACGTGCCAATTGGCTTTGTAGATGAGCTTAAAGGTGCAAAAATTGACGAGGATATTACAATAGAGATGGAACTTGTTAACGCGGTAGGATTCCTCGTTGAGACTTTGAAAGATGTCCTTGGCTACATTGAACATGTCAAACGACTTTTGCCTGAAGTCTCAAAAAATTTGATTATGAACTCCGAATCTGGTTGGAAAGCGATAAAAGACTTGGCTGATGGGATTTCAGCGATGGAAAACTTAAGGACTTCAACTCGACAAATCACAAAACTCACTGACGAAGAATTGAACATGGTCACTAACCCATCTGAGGTGATGGAAGTGTTGAGGAACCTGCTCTCCGCTTTGGATTCAAGGGATAACCTCGAGGTTTCAGACGTTGTTGAAAACAAGATTCCCATCGTGCTCAACTACTATATAGAGTATTTCTCCAAAGTCATCGAGGCGCTTAGGACGACAAATTGAGCAGCGGTAAAAGGAGGAATGCACGATGGATTACACTGAACAAATGGTAATGACCGCCAGTCCGGCAAAACTCGTGGAGTTGCTCCTGGAAAAAGCAATCACCGTAATCGAAGAAGCTAAAAAGTTCATCCGTGAAAAGGATTATCCAAATGCGAACGACAAAATCATTCGCGCTCAAGACATAGTTATGGAACTCAATCTCTCACTTGACATAGAAAAAGGTGGAGATATTGCGAAAAACTTGAGAGCACTCTACACCTACATGTATAAAACGTTGGTGGAAGCGAACATTAAGAAAGATATCAATATGCTCGACGATGTCAAGGGATTGTTGAGCGAGCTATTGGCTACTTGGCGAGAAGCTATGAAGAAGGCCGGAAGCACAGCGAGTCAGATAGACGTAAACAAACCGAGGATAAATCTGACATTTTGAAAAAGATACATCAAGTTAGGTGAGGCAGATGAAGTTTACTCATGTGGTTTCGAACATATTTTTCATAGCCTTTGTTGTTGCACTTCTAGTGGCGATAATCTTCTTTGAAATCGGTATCAGAGCCTTCAGGAACCAAAACGAAAGGAAATCGAAAGAGAGCAACAGACTCGGTTTCAGGTGGCTCCTGATAGCGGTTGGTTTGTTACTTGTCTCGATACTCACCTCAATGTTTTGAAAAGGTTCGACCATTCATCTCTTCAGTTTTAATAAAATCCCCACACAAAAGACGATTTTTTGTGGGGATTTTTTCATCACAATTTGCTGAAGAAAAACAGATCGTGGTATAATAATTATCGGAGGTGACGAGTATGGAGCTGAAGTTCCTAACCTTCCACATAGGTGAGGAAGTTTTCGCAATCAACATAATGAAAGTAGAACGAGTAAAGGAGTACGAAAAGACTACTAAAGTTCCGAACATTGCCGACTACGTTGAGGGAATAATCAATCTCATGGGGGAACTCATTCCCATCATCAACATGCGCAAAAAGTTCATGCTGCCGGACTTTGAGAACAAGGAAAAGTCCAAAATCATCGTTGTTAAACTCGAGAACGGTAAAAAAGTTGGTTTACTTGTCGACGATGTTAGGGAAGTTCTGACAGTAACGGAAGAACAAATTGACGAACCTCCAGCACACGTTGGAGGAATGTCGAACATAAGATTCATCTCCGGTGTAATCAAGCTATCAAACGAGATGATACTCACACTCGAAGTTGATAATCTACTCACAGCCGAAGAAAAACTTGCGCTTGCAAATCTCTGAACGCGTACAAAAGCATGGGCGAAACCAGCAACATCAAAATTGACAACTTTCGCAACGTAGGTTATAATATTTCCCGCAAGGAATAAGATATCTGGTGTGGGTGTGTAGCTCAGTGGGAGAGCGCTTCCCTCACGAGGAAGAGGCCGTAGGTTCAATTCCTACCACACCCACCAACCTTAAAAAATAAAAGGGCACCGATGGTTCGGTGCCCTTTTTGCTATCCCGTGCAGGCTTGGATTATAACGCTTTCCAATAACGTCAAAGTACTAACGAAAAGAAGGGTAATAATTATTCCCTAAAGAACGTCAAGTAAACTATAAACAACAGGGAAAGCACCCACGTGAACCAATGAACTTCTTTACGTTTACCGGAGAGAGTCTTTACAATCGGATAAGTGATGATTCCCAAAGCAATACCATTTGCAATCGAGTAGGTGAACGGTATCATCGTCATGGTGACGAAAGCGGGTACGGCCTCGGTTACATCATCCCATTTTATGCCTGTCAGGCTCTTGATCATCAACACACCGACGAATATTAATGCGGGTGCGGTTGCTGCCGCTGGTATGGTGAGAGCAAGTGGTGAAAAAAAGAGCATAGCGATCATGAGGAGTGCAACAACGATGGCTGTAAGACCGGTGCGTCCACCAACGGCGATGCCAGTGCTACTTTCGATGTAAGTGGTTACAGTCGATGTTCCAAAAAGTGCACCAACAACGGTTCCTACTGCATCAGCAAGGTAAGCACGTTTCGCACGCTGAAGTTCCCCGTTCTTTTTGGTGAATCCTGTTCCTTCGGCCAGACCTGTCAGCGTACCGAGTGTGTCAAAGAAATCCACAAAGAAGAACGTTGCAACGACGACCCAGAAGGTTCCGGAAAGTAAGGTTTTTGAATCGAATTGGAGCTTGAAGAACGTTGGCGAAATGTCTGGGATTTTACCTACAATTCCTTGGTACTGTGTAACGTTGAAAAGTGGAGTAGCTCCGATAATGGTGGTGAGGATTATACCAAGCAAGATGGAACCTGGTATATTGAGAGCAAACAACACGACTGTGATGAAAAATCCGAGAATAGCAAGAAACGTGCTGGGGTTGTTGAGATGTCCTAGTGTGACAGCGGTGATGGGGTCTGGCATGACGATACCAGAGTTCTTAAGTCCTATGAGTGCGATGAACAGACCGATACCAGCCCCCGTTGCAGCTTTTACCGGCTGCGGTACGGCCCTGGCTACAAAGCTACGTGCGCCGGTTACTGTGAGAAGCACAAAAATTAACCCTTCGATAAAAACGGCCGTGAGTGCCAGTTGCCAAGGAATGCCCAATTTTAGACAGACCGTGTAGGTGAAGTACGCATTCAATCCCATGCCAGGTGCAAGTGCGAACGGGTAATTGGCATAAAGTCCCATGATAAGTGTGGCCACCGCGGCACCAGCAATGGTGGCTACCATGAACGCTCCATAGTACTGGTTGTAGAGCGCTTGGTTGACAATTTTTCCAGTTTGGTCGAAGATACCCGGCACGGCTTGGACAAGGATCGAGGGGTTAACAAAGACGATATATGCCATGGTTAGGAAGGTGGTCAATCCGGCAACAACTTCACGACGCACCGAAGAGCCCGCCTGCGTGATGCTGAAAAACCTATCCATCTTTTTCATCCCCCCACAGCAAAGTTTCGCGCTTTCCTCAAGGAGTTCGCGCAATACGTTAAAATATTACATTTTCTGCCACTTGTTGTCAATTGCCCTGTTTTTTAAATTCCTTTGAACTCACTTTAACTTTATCCTCGTTTTACTCTCAAATTCCACAACTACGCCGTCAACAACAAGATGATCTATGTCCGTACCACTGACCATTTGGATGATTGCATCTTCAAGGTCTTTTTTTTCGCGGTTGAGTTCCTTTATCGTTTCCTTGACGCGCAAATACCGACGGATGAAGTTCTCGAGTGTTTGCATCAAGTGCTCATTTTTTACGCTCTCCTGCATCCTACAACACCTCGCTTATAGTTTTTACAACAGTCTCTATTTCCTCATCAGTCAATTCTGGAAAGATGGGGAGTGCGAGTGTTGTCTTGGAAAGTTTCTCGGAAACCGGGAAATTCCCCTCTTTGTAACCTAAATGTGCAAAGCATTTTTGTAGATGTAATGGCAATGGATAATAAAGTGCTGTTCCGATACCACTTTGTGTCAGGTGCTTTTTGACGCGCTCGCGCTGTTCGTTCGTTTCGAATTCGACGACGTACTGGTGGAAGACATGGTATCTGTAACCTCTCTCCTCGACTTTTGGGTACTTGACCAGCAATTTGAACTTTCCAAAGAGTTCTCCGTATTTCTTGGCTATTTCGATTCTACGCCCAGTCCAATTATCAAGGTACTTGAGTTTCACGAGCAATATGGCTGCGTGGATGGAATCGAGCCTGGAGTTGTAACCAACCATTTCGTGGAAGTACTTCTCTTTTGCACCGTGCTGACGGAGCATCCTACACTTCTGGGCTATTTCATCGTTGTTTGTTACGATGGCTCCCGCATCACCATAAGCACCAAGATTTTTTGTTGGAAAGAAGGAGAAAATCCCCACGTCACCGAACGTACCGGATTTGACGATTCGATCTCCGAGTTTTCCCTCACTTCCTATCGACTGAGCGGCATCTTCGAGAATCTTTACACCATACCGCTCTTTCAGATAAATTAACTCGTTGGGCTCGACGGTGCGTCCGAAGAGATGGACCGGTATGACCACCTTCACCGATGGGTCGTTCTTCAGTACATCTTCCACCTGGTTTAGGTCGATGTTATAAGTACATGGATCGACATCTACAAAAACGGGGATGGCGCCGTTCCGCACGATACACGAAACAGTTGCGAAGAAGGTATAGGGAGTGGTGATGACCTTTTCCCCTGGTTGAATATCCAGACTCTGCAGTGCGATGACAAGAGCATCGCTACCGTTTGCCACACCCACAACATGTTTAACCCCAAGATAGTTTGCAAGTTCACTTTCGAACTTTTCAACCCATGGACCGAGTATAACACGTCCATCACTCAAAACTTCGTCAACGACCTTGAGGACTTCGTCTCTCAGTTGAATGTACTGGCGTGTTAGGTCAAATAGCGGTATTCTCGTCTTTTCCCGCATACTATTTATTCACCACCGCGCAGTATTCTTCGGAAAAGACCAACCTAACAAATTCTAGGTTTTTGTACACCACGTATATGTCCTTTTGTGGATTGCCTTCGAGTATATGGATGATGTTCGACTTTTCCGTTACTTTCTCGAAAGAAGTGTCAAACCGTACAATTTTTGTAAACTGTTCGATTCCGATCTTTCCAGACCTCGAAGGTTTGAGGTACACGTCGAAGTTTTGAATCTGGCTTTCGAAACGTTCAAAATAGTCCTTGGCAATTGCTTTGCTACCTTCGTTGTAGTAGATGAACCCAAGCAGTAGCTTCGCTTCGGGATATTTTTCAAGTTTTCTAAGCCTGTCGAGCTCTGGGCGATAACCAGATAAGTATCGTCGAGCCTCCATAGCAACCACTCCAAACGGGCACCAATTCGGTGCTTGGACGGTTTCACCGCGCAGAAACGCTTTGTGGACGTTCAAACACGTGTGGGATTGGATGGGGTACTCACGTGTAGGGTCAACGTAAACAGAAAGTAGAACAACCAGCGAAGCGAAAATCCGTTCCCTTATGGCGTTGTTTATCTGGTCCTCTGTTGCGGTGGAGCAAAAAACTGTGTAAACAAGTTCCCAGAATTTTGATTTCTTGGCGAGCACTTGGAGAATTTTTTCCACACCATCCAAACGGCCCTTGTGAAGTTCGTTCTGTAGTAGGAGCAAAATGGGGTAGATGCTATCCGGGTTATCTTTCAAAAATTTAGCTAATTCTTGCGATACATCTTCTCCGCTGTACAGCTTTGCAAGTAAATGGTTGTACCGTGCTTCGATAAGATTACTCTGAGAGAACGTATTCACAGCGCCACGCAAATCTCCGGTGAGCAACTTTATCAACCCGTCGAAGACGGTCTTTCTCTGAAGATTGTCGGTGCGGGTGAAAAAGACCTTAAGGGTTTTCATTACGTCATCTAGTCCCGCATCGTAATCCTGCGCGTTTATATCGTACGGTGTGAGTGAACGTTCCTCCACGATATGCGCACTCACGGTGACAGCTTCTCTTAGTCTCTTCATCGTTGTTTCGTCGACAGTTTGTTGCTTTTGATCCGTCTTTTTTTCCTTCAAAAGTCCTCTTTTTTTCAGATCCTTCTCCAGTTCCTGTTTCAGCCTCATTATGTTATCCAACTTATCGTTCTCTTTGTCCCACATCGTCCCACCTGACTTCCCTGTAGTCTCTTCTGAAGCTGAAAAACGTCTTGCCGACAATTACGTGATCAAGAAGTTGAATGCCCAACATCTCACCGGCTTTCTTTATTCTGAACGTAATTTCCACATCCTCCGGACTTGGATTTGGGTCCCCGGATGGGTGGTTGTGTACCAGCACTATCGCGGCACTGTTTCTCAGGATGGCTTCCCGGAAAACATCTCTAGGATGGACGATGGAAGCGTTGAGTGTTCCGCGGGAGATGTCTTTTGAAGATATGTACCTGAGCTTGGAGTCCAGAAATAGAACGCGTGCAACTTCTTGATGGAACGACTGCATGTCTATGCACAGTCGGAAGACCTTCTCTGGGGAGTTGCAAATGCCTTCTTCTCTGAGTGTCTCTTCCTTCACCAAGCGTTTTGCAAGTTCCATGGCGGCGATGAGCGTGATAGCTTTCACATCACCAAGACCTGGAAAATTTTTTAGCTCATGAAGAGTAGCACGTGAAAGTGTGTAAAGGCTTGAGCCAAACGTATCGTAAAGTTCCTTTGAGAGTGTTAGTACATCCTTTGACTTTGTCCCCGTTCTCAGCAAAATAGCGATTAATTCGTGGTTTGTCAGGTTCTCTGGTCCGTCGTTCAGTAACCTCTCACGTGGACCGTTTTTCAAAGACATAACTCTGGAGTACCCCCCTATCCATGAGCCGTTCCCACAACTTCGGTAAAGGTAGCCCAACGACGTTTGTGTATTCACCATCGATTTTCTCAACAAGCACCGCACCAAGGCCCTGAATACCATAGCTGCCGGCTTTGTCTAAAGGTTCTCCGGAGGAAATATAGTACCTGATCTCTTCATCGGAGAGTTTTCTGAACTTTACACGTGTTACTTCGTAAAAGGTTTCCGTCCACTCTAACGTTCTTAGGCAAACACCTGTGTAAACCTCGTGCCAATGTCCAGAGAGAGCTTTTAACGTCTTAAACGCATCTTCGAGATTTGCAGGTTTGCCCAAAGCTTTTCCGTGGAACCAGACGAGGGTATCAGCCGAGACAATTATATCATCTTCACCTAGTTCTTGAACAGCAAGCGATTTTTTCAGAGCGATGTCCGTAACGATGGCCTCAGGAAGGGTAAACTTGGATACTTCAAGAACGTTTACGTGCACCGTTTTGAATGGTATTCCAAGTTTGGAGATGAGTTCGATTCTCCGCGCTGATGTGGAAGCTAAGATAAGCATTGTTTACCTCCTTCTCTTTAGCTCCTGATGAGCCTGTACCAAATGTTTTCAACGGCTAAATCGTATTCTCTGAATCGGTCTTTTGAGCAAACAACGGCGTTGTACTGCTTGCACAAGCTGATGATTAGTTCGTCAGCTGGCGAATGAAAGTACGTGCGTTTGTAACCCAAGTACCTGGTTTTGAATTTGTACTTCGCATTCGCATCAAAGACGATGAAGAAGGGAAAGTACGTTTCTTTGAGCGTTGCAATCTTAGAAAGAAGATCGTCGATTTTCTCCGGTCCTCTAAGTTCCCTTTGCATCATTATGTTGCTGCCGTCTATGACCACAGGTACAGATGGCTTGGGGCTGGATAACACCTTCCACACGTAAGGGTGCACCTTGTTTTTGATTTCAGAACGTTCAATAGGGCCGAGGTATTTCAAAAAATCCGTAAGCCAGAGGTTGTCTTCGAGATTCTCAGGTTTCGTGACCAAAATTTTCGATTTTATCTCCACGATAAAACTATCACGCTCGGCGGTTTCGTATGCGTAGAGCTCAAGAAAATTGTCCAGCCCCAGTTGTTTTAGTTCTTCCTTCCTTGATTTCAAAAAATCCCTGTAGTTCTCGATCTTACCGTTGGGAAAAGGAAATTTTGAAGGTTGCATCCAAAACAGGAGTTCGTACACGACTATCTTTGGTATTTTGTATCTTTCAAACTCGGAGATTTTCGCTTCCAGTGAATCTTGACTATTGATGAGGTTGTCGATGAGAAAAGAAAGTGCCAGCGGGTTCACTTTGTTTAAACTCCTGCCTTCGGAAAGCTCGAGGTTTTTGGTAAGAACCTCAACATTACCTCTTGTCAGTCTTCTATAGCCGGATAGGATCGAAACGATTACCTTTCGCTTTATCTCGAGAGATTTTAGCCTCTCCATGAATTGTTGGCTGTAAACGTCGTTTTTCAACCCTTTCAACTCCTCAGAAGAGAATTACCTAAACAATTATAGCATACACACAGGAACGCTGTGGATAGAAAACGAAAAGAGTTGTTTAGATGAAATAAGGGCGGGCAGAACCTTTTTATATCAATTTTGAGGACCTTCAAACGGGTTGGGTACTTGAAAAATCACGAATGTTTTGGTAAAATATAAAACGCAACGTAGGTAATTCAATTGCCGAGGTGGCGGAATTGGCAGACGCGGTTGACTCAAAATCAACAGGGGTTCAAACCCCGTGCGGGTTCAAGTCCCGCCCTCGGCACCAGAAAAAAACAAAAGGCGGTGGATCTTTCCACCGCCTTTTTTGTTAGAGTATTCACTTTTAGACACTGTTGACGTCTTCGGGCCAGGAAAGTTTGTCTAAGTGCGGGTCAACCAAGGAGTCTCAATGCGTTCCAGTTACTCACGTTGGACTGAGAAAGTACTCCAGCAGTTGCCCGTGTCGTAAGTTGCGTCCTGACCCAATCCATGACACCCCGTGCCATATCAGTGTCAACGAGAATGCTAACCGAGGATGTCAAGTTCAGCATCGTGTTGCTCAGCTCTCGTGCAGCGCTCGCGAGTCTGTTTGTCGTGGCGCCTACGTAACCACGTGTATTTGAGACAGTCTCGATAGCCCGATCCAAAGCTTTCAATGCATTTTGCGCGTTTTCAACACTGCTTAGGTTCGTGTTTTCCAGTCCCAAGTTCCTGAGATCCATGCTTGGGAGCGAGACCGTCATCTGCTGTCCTTCGTTTGGACCGGTTTGAATTCGAAGGTTCCTTACCTCGCCACCGAGTACTCTGATGTTGTTGTACCGTGTGTGCTCAACCGTTCTGTTAATGCTCT